>DATAQX010000300.1:0-11407 GCA_036264455.1 Silvibacterium sp.
TCAGGTCCTAAGTTCGAGCGTGATCCTGCGGCTCTTCGGTGAACTGCAGGCGCATTTGCGCGCGCTGACCAGCTATGTCCGGGCGGAGCAGTCGGCGCTGCGCGAGGCCATGCTGAATGCAGCGGCATCGTGGAAACAGGGAAAGCTGGAGGATTCGGCGGTGCCGTATTCCATTCGCCTGGCAATCACGCTCGCGGTGAGCACGCTGATCTACCGGCAGGCGCACGTTGCGAGCGGGTACTGGGTTCCGATGACGGCATTAATTGTGCTGAAACCGGGAATCGTCGACACCGCCAGCCGCGCGATCGCGCGCACGCTGGGAACGGTGGCTGGGGCGTGGCTGATCAGCATCTTCGTTGCACACTTTACGCCTTCGCCGATTGCGCTGGTGGTGTTCACGGTGCTGTTTGCGTGGCTTTCGTATGGAACGCTCAATGTGAACTATGCGCTGTTCGCCCTTTGTCTTACGGGATATATCGTCTTCCTGCTTTCGCTGGACAAACTGCCGGAAATCGAGATCGCCCACCGGCGAGCTGTGGCAACGGCAATCGGAGGGTCACTGGCACTGGCGGTGAGGCTGGTTGTGATCCACCGGTGGAGGAAGCGGCTGAGGGAGAGCGGCGGCGCGGCGGTTCTGGGTTAGATGTCTGTCGCTTGTTGATTCAGATTCTCCTTCCTTCGGTCAGCTCTTTGGGCGCTTCTGAAACATGCGTTCGTCGTAGAAGAACGGCTCCTGCGCGGCGATCGCAACTTCGCTGAATTTCGGATGCGAGGGATTAAGAAGCACGTTCCAGTCTCCGCGGACGGGGACGGAGGGGACTTTCAGGCCGACCGAGCGCTGGCTGCGGAGCCATTCTGTGCCGATTGCGCGGCATGCCTTGTTATCAATTTCGTACCAGCGGCGTGGCAGGGCTTTGAGGTCGAGGGTCTCAATCAGCTTGTCGGGAACGCGGGCTTCGAGCATGACCAAGTCGTCGGGAGCCTGGTTGGGCTCCAGATTTACGAAGTATTCGATGGCGGCCAGAGCGCGAGAGGTCGCGGTGTAGACGATCAGGTGCCTCTTCTGATTCCATCTGCGGGCGGCGTGCATGCCTCCGATGCCGGAGAATGCTGCTGAGAGATATCTGCGGCCACAGAGCCTCCAGAGCTGCATCAGCTGTACATTCCGTAGGCGATGGCGTAGAGCACTTCCTCGACGGAACGGTATCCGGGATCGGTTCCGATCTCGTCCATAGGAAGTTTGGCGCCCAGGGCGCGGTTCGGAGTGCGCAACCACGATGAGGCCTTCTCCTGCGATCCGAGGACTTCTTCCGTGAGAGCGATGATCCTTGCCATGCGGGCGGCCCGGTCCGACTCGTCGGTGGTGAGGCGTGCGCCACGGGAGAGCCTGCGCGTGAGTGTTCGCTGCGGAATGCCGAGACTTCGGGCCACCTCAGTCCGATGCAATGTGAGGCGGTCGGCCAGAACCGTGATGATAGTGGCGGGGAGTCCGGCGCGGATAGATGTGGCGAGATCGCCGGAGCTCTTTACTGTGTGCTTGAAGGTTTTGCTGCCGCCAAGGACTTCGGCAATCTGGCTGATCGACATGCTGGCCACCTGGCTTGATTATGAGGCCATTTGGCCAGTAGATGCAAAATGATAGTTCGGCACGGTTGCGCCTGGTGCTCGCTGGCGTTGCGATGTTGGATATGGGAGGACAGGCTCGGGATCGTGCTTCCCATCCTTTGCTGCGTAAAGGATGGGGCACCCCGGCTTTTTAGGTTGAGTTTAAGTGAAAGGGTGGACGGATCGTTGAGCATTGGCGACGGCGACGGTCGCGTCCCCTCATATTATCGAACAACTTTGGGACCTAAACGAACACCACTGTCTTGTTCTGGTAAACAAGGATGCGGTTTTCCAGATGCCAGCGTACGGCACGCGACAGCACGACCCTCTCCAGGTCACGGCCTTTATATACCATGTCGTCGACAGTATCGCGATGGGAGACGCGCACTACGTCTTGCTCGATGATTGGCCCTTCGTCCAGCGTCGCGGTCACATAGTGGCTGGTCGCTCCGATCAACTTCACACCGCGCCCGAAGGCTTGATGATAGGGTTTCGCACCGACGAAGGCGGGAAGAAAAGAATGGTGAATGTTGATCATACGTAACAGATACTGGGCAACGAATTCCGGACTGAGGATCTGCATGTAGCGCGCGAGCACGATCAGGTCCAGGTCCTGCCCGAGTAGCTCAAGCATCTCCCGCTCGGACTCGCGCTTGTCATTGGGATTGGTCAGCAGGTGAAAGGGGAGGTGATAGAAGTCGGCCAGCCGGCTGGCGGTCATGTGATTGCTGATGATCCTGACGACGTCACACCTTAGTTCGCCATTGTTCTGCCGGTATAACAGGTCGGCAAGACAGTGGTCATAGCCGGAAACCAGGATGGCAATTTTGGGACGGTAGTCCGTCAATGCCAGGTGGTAGTTGATCAGGAAACGTTCGGCCAGCGGCTTGAAGTGGTTCTCGAAATCACAGATTGGAATATCGAACCCGTCCAGATCCCACTCCAGCCTGGATAGGAAGAGATCGCGGCCATTGTCCAGGTGGTCATCGCTGTGCAAGACACTACCGTTGTGCGCAATCAGAAATTGGGAGATTGCCGCAACCACACCTTTGCATGCAAGGCACCGGGGAGTGCTCAGAAGCAAGACGGCAGTGTTCATTTTCAGATAAGCATACTCCGCAGGATTGGCTCGGACCAAACCCGCCGGGCGAATGGTCGCCAAGTGGAGGTGGAGGAGGCATTCACATTGAGGCCAGAGAACCGAACACTCGAATTTTATTTTGGCTCAGAGATCTTAAGGACCTTTAGCGCTTCCGCGCTGATGCGTTGCTTCGCCTCGGGTAACTTTTTCCAGGGGTCACGGCGGAGGCGGGGTTTCCAGTCGTCGAAGTCGGTTACGTGGAAGGCGGGGTGGTCGGGGAGTTTGAGATCGGTCCAGGGTATGGGCATGGAGACGGCGGCGCCGGCGCGGGAACGCGGCGAGTAGGGGGCGACGGCAGTGGCTTCGCGCTGGTTGCGGAGATAGTCGAGGAAGATGCGTCCGGTGCGGGCGGCCTTGCTCATCTTGGTGAGGTAGAGGCGAGGGTTGTGCTTCTCCATCTCGGAAACAAAGGCGTGCGTGAACTCCTTGATGACAGGCCACTCGTATTCAGCCTGAATCGGCACGACGATGTGGAGGCCTTTGCCTCCGGTGGTCTTGAGGAAGCTTTCGAGGCCGAGGCTCTTGAACTGTTTGCGGACGTCGGCAGCGCTGGCGGCGAGGGTGTCCCAGGAGATGGTGGGGTCAGGGTCGAGGTCGATGACGATGCGGTCGGGGTGCTCGAGGTCGTCGTTGCGCGAGCCCCAGGGATGAACTTCGAGGACTCCCAGCTGAGCGAGGCCGGCGAGGGCTTCGGGTGTAGAGAGAGTGATGTAGGGCTCGACTTTGCCGGTCTTGCGGTCGCGGACTCCGATGGAATCGATGCCGGGCGGGAGGGTGTTGTTGACGTGTTTCTGGAAGAAGCAGGGATGGCCGGTTCCATCAGGGCAGCGGACGAGTGAGAGCGGGCGGCCGGCGATGTGCGGCAGCATGTGCGGGGCGATGGCCCAGTAGTAGTCGGCGAGTTGCTGCTTGGTGAGGCGTGATTCGGCGTCGAGGACCTTGTCGGGATGGGTGAGGCGGATGGGGGCGTGGACGGCGGGTTCTGATGCGGGCTTCGATCTGTGCGGAGTGAGCTTTCTGGGGAGAACGGTTTTGGTGGCGGCGGTTGCCGGCGCGGTGTGCGTAGCTTGTTTTGAAGGATGCTTCGATTTGCCGGCGGATGGCGGCGTGGACGGTTCTTCACGGCGGACTTCGCTGGCGGGCTTGTCTTCACGAAGGCCCTGGAAAGCTGCCTGACGGACGAGATTGTCGGTGCTCCATGTGGCGAAGTGAACCTGGGCGACGAGCTCGGGTTTGACCCAGATGGCTCCCTTGCGCGCATCGGGAGGAACGGTGTCGAACGCAGGCGAGGCGCGGCGGAGCTTGTCGAGCTTGCCGCGCAGCATGGCGTGGGTCTTACGGGTGAAGCCGGTACCGGTGCGTCCCGCATAGATGAGCTTGCCGCCCTGATAGTAGCCGAGGAGCAGCGCACCGACGCCGTAGATGTCGTTCGACGGCAGGGTGAAGCCGCCGATGACCAGCTCCTGCTCGTGGACGCACTTGAGCTTGCGCCAGTCGCTGGTGCGGCCAGAGATGTACTTGCCGTCAGCGCGTTTGGAGATGATGCCCTCGGCGTGCAGCTCGCAGGCTTTTTTGAAGACGAGATCGCCGGGGGCGTCGACGTGTTCGCTGTAGCGGAGCGCGCCATCTTCATTCTCAAGAAGCCTTGAAAGAAACACCTTGCGATCGATGAGGCGAAGGTCGTGCAGGTTGTGTCCGTCGAGGTGGAGCAGGTCGAAGGCGAAGTAGGTGAGGGGCTTGCTGGCGCCGTCCTGGAAGGCGGCCTGCAGGTCGGCGAAGCTGGTAGTGCCGTTGGCGGAGAGGACGACGACTTCTCCGTCGAGGATGGCGGTGTCGACGGGCAGAAGGGCGACTTCGGCGGCGATGGCCTTCATGCGGTGGGTCCAGTCGAGACCCGTGCGGGTGAGGAGCTGGACCTTGGTTCCGTTTTTGGGATCGCCATCTTTGCGGGCCTGGATGCGGTAGCCGTCGAGCTTCAGCTCGTGAACCCAGCCGGAGCCGCGCGGGGCTTCAGTTGATTGTGTGGCAAGCTGCGGGGGGATGAAGGAGGGGAGGTTTTCTTTGGGGGCGTGTGCGAGGGAGGGTCCGAAGGTGAGCTTTTGGCGGGGAGCTTTTTTGCGGGTGGACTCTGCGGGAGCGGCGCGCGCGGTTTTGTCACTTCGATACCAGGCCTTGCCGGTGGCGGTGTCTTTCGAATTCCAGACGTGGGTTTCTTCGCGGGCGATCTCGTCGATGCTGCGTCCGGTGACGGCGCTGTTGGGGGCCTCGTCGGTGATGGCGCGATCGGTCGCGGAGCGCTCGTAGTCGTCGTGCTCCTTGATGAGGAGCCAGTTGGGATTGCGGTCGCCGGGGCGCGGCTTCATGCGGACGAGCGCCCACTTCCCTTTGAGCTTCGTGCCGTGAAGGATGAACTTGAGCGAGCCGTCGCGGAGGCCGGCGTCTACGTCGGTATGGCCGGGCTGCGGCTCCCAGGAGCCCTGATCCCAGATCATGACGGTGCCGCCTCCGTACTGACCCTTGGGAATGATGCCTTCGAAGCCGCCGTATTCCATGGGATGGTCTTCGACCTGGACGGCGAGGCGCTTGTCTCCGACGAAATAGCTGGGGCCCTTGGCGACGGCCCAGCTCTTGAGGACTCCGTTCCAGCCTAGACGGAAGTCATAGTGGAGGCGGGTGGCGGCGTGCTTCTGGATGACGAAGGGCTGGTGGCCAGCCGGGAGCTTTGCAGGAGTGGACTTTGTCTTTGCTTTGGCGCGGGCTTTGCCGGTGGGCTCCGAGGTGATCTCGAAGTCGCGCATGGAGCGGTAGAGCTCAAGCTGCTGGTCTACCGCATCGGCGGGCGTAGTACTAGTTTTGCGGCGTGACGGCATGAATGCTCACTGAAACCCAGGTCCGAAAATCCGGACCTGGGGCACCCGCGTTTTTCCGGGCTAGGCAGATTTGCGGCGCCTTCCCTGCTTAGCCGGTTTGACGAGTGCAATTCCCTTCTCGGACGCCGCAGACTGAGACGGCTTCTTTACAGCAGGTTTCTGACCGTCGGCGATGCTCTTGCGGAGCGCATCCATAAGATTGATGACCTTGGCCTGCGCGGGTGCGGGCTCTTCCTGCGGAATGGGTGCATTGCGAACCTTCGCCTCTACAAGCTCGCGGAGGGCAACTTCGTACTGGTCCTTGAATTTCGACGGATCGAATTTGGCGGCCTTGCGCTTGATGAGCTCCTGGGCAAGCGCGAGCTGGTCTTCTTCCACCTCGACCTTCTTGATGTTGCCGAAAAATTCAGCGGGCTTGCGGAGCTCGTCGGCATAGCGCAGGGTGTAGGCCATCATGCCCGGCAGGTTGTCGTCGGGCGAGGGCGCGACGGCGACGATGTGTTCGCGGCCGCTGAAGGAAATTTTGCCAAGCGCAACCTTACCGGTCTCCTGCAGGGCCTTGCGGACTACGGCGAAGGCTTCGGCCTGGATGTCGTCGGAGGGGGCGACGAAGTACGGCTTCTCGAAGAACTCGGGGTTGATCTCTTTGGCATCGACGAACTGGGATACTTCGATGGCTTTGCGGGTGGGCAGGCGGAGATGTTCGAGCTCCTCGGGCTCGATGGTGACATACTGGCCTTTGGCGTATTCGTAACCCTTGATGATGTCGGAATTTTCCACAGGGCCTTCTTCGGCTGAGACCTTCTGATGGCGGATACGTTCACCGGTCTTGCGACTGATTTGATGGAAGCGAATGTCGCTCTTCGAATCAGTCGCGGTGAAGAGGCTGACACCGAATGAGACGAGAGATATCTGAAGTTGTCCGGACCAGTAAGGGCGCATTGTTTGAGGCCTCCGCAAAGGCGGTTTCTTGCCAAGGTGTCCATTCTCAATGATTTGAGGATGGGAATGCAAGAAATAGATTCAGCCGGCGAGGACTCATGTTCCCACCGGTGACCATTGAAGTTACTCCTCGTTAGTCAAATTCAGCGTAAAGAGCGAATGACAAATTTTCACTCAGCCTCTCACAGACGCCTGAATCACGGGCATCGCCGCAACGGCGCTCTTGACTTCTGGATTCCTGGCCATGAGATCAAACAATGCCTGAGTCAGCTTTTCATCCGTCTGCGCGGCGTGCCTGATCTCCACCGGGAAACGAACCCAGAGTTGAAACCCACCCGCATTGAACTGCAATCGCGATTGGACGGCAGGCGCTTCGATCGATGCCTGCATCCAGTTCTGAATATTTCGATGCTGCTGTTCGATCCGGTCGCGGTATTCGTCGTAAACTGCATGTGTTTCTTTAAGGATCGCATCGCAAACCGTTTTGTAATTGGCAGTATCGGTGAGCTTAATGGTTAACTCGTGCCATGCAAATTCGGTGCCGGGCATCTGCTTATAGAGTGGAGTGCCGGTCTGAAATAAGACAGCGTTAGAAAAGACAGCGATGCGCCCCGTGGGGTTGAGTTCGATCCCGCTGCCGGCCAGCTCCATCATGTAAAAACGGAAGAGACCGACGTCGATGACGTCCCCGGTCACAGAGGCAACGGTAATGCGGTCGCCTACTTTGACTCCGTATCTTCCGATGATGAAGAAGTATGCGGCGACAGAGAGCAGGATGGTCTGAAGGCCGACAGCAATGCCCGCGGTAAGGAAGCCGGCGAAGGTGGCGATTGAGTTGAACTGGGTGACGAAGCCAAACAAAATCACGATGGCGGAAAGAACGCCGACGACAATACGGCGAACGATCAGAAGTTGACGCCGGCGCCGGATATCGCGAATGTACCTGTTGGTTGCGCGAGTCCAGATTCTTCCCCCGGCGACGATGATGCCAAGCGCGATAAGGATGACAAGGACCCTGAGAAGAATCGAATAGAGAATGCTCTTGTATTCGCGGTCCACGGATGTTTGCCAGGCGGCCAGGTTGGCGCGGCTCTCGTCGAGAAGGATGATCTCCTGGCTCAGAGGAACGGTTGCCGCTGACAATGCCTTGAAACGCGCGGTGATCGTGTCAATGTCTGCTTGATCGGAGTCTGGCTGAGCGGACCCATCTGTCTCGACGGCTGCAGGTGGGTTTGCGGATGACCTGGCGGCGTGCTTAAGCGCCGGGGAAGATGGCACAGAGTTCACAGCCTCCTGGGAGAGCTGTTGACCCCGTTGAATCAGGTTACGGAGCATGCTCGAGAGCGGCGTGCGGAGAGCCAGCGCCTGCTCACGCAGGTTGTCGTTGTAGCCCTGCAGGGTATGGAGGGTATGCCGTGTTCCCAGCAGCTCAAAGAGAACTCCACCCTGGCTGGTCACGCCGGAAGATCGAGCCGAATCGAGCGCAGTGAGTTGAGGTGAGGCAGTCTTGTTATTGCTCTGCAGCTCGGGAATGGAATCCTGGAGACGGTCAATGTCTGCGGCGAGGCCGGTGTGACCGTGAGTATCTGACATGCCGATGATCTTTTGCATCGCGTCTTTCATTGCGTTGGCGAGATCAAGAGCACCATAAAGCTGCTTCTTCTGGGCCTTCAGAGCAGCTACATCCCTGGGCTTCGCCGCGGCAATCTGCTTATCCAAAGCCGCTTCCCGGGTTTCGAGATCATTGATCTGCTTCTCTAAATTGGCTTTGAAGGCCTGCGTTCTTTGCTGCCGGTCCGTGTCCGTAGAAGAAGGCGTGGTCTGACTTGTCTGACCGCTGTTTATCAGCGCCGCTTCGGCCTTTGCAGATTGAAAAGCGAAGCCGGCAATCTGCGAAGAGAGAGCCACGGCCTGGTCGCGATAGACAACATCGTTGGGTTCACCCGCCTTCTGAATGGGCTGAGTGACCGCACGATAAAACTGGATCACGGCGTTCAGGTGCGCGAGGATGTCCTGGCTTCTGGCCTGAGCGTCGAACCCTGATTGATTTTGTTGAGAAAGAGCCCAGTGTGCAAATAAACATGCGAGAAAAGTGAGAAGGATCGTATACAGACCAAACTTTTTGCGTCGGACACATATCTCCCGGCGCTGTTGATTCTCTATCTTGCGTTTCAACTGCAACATGCACCCCGTTTACTTCGGTCAATAAGAATTTTCGACTTACAGTGTGATGCGACAAGGCGAGGTGGATTTGCGTCTGGAAAGGAGGTTCCGGCACGATGCCCGGAAAATTTACTATCTATCTATACTGTCGATTTAACGACCGCACGACATGATCGGTCAAACCATCTCGCACTGGCGAGTCACCAAGAAGCCCGGTGGCGCGATTAGAAAGCTCATGTCGAGAAGGTTCGGGAGTAGAAAGTTGCTGGGTGAGAAAGTTCCGGGGTTCTGAAATAATCCTCGATGCCGAGCAGCGGCAAACCGGAGATCAAGCTTCGCCGTGTCGAGCAGCGGAAAAGGGTCGGATCAGAGACTGGCGATTTGCGGTTCGGTCTGGGGTTCTGGCTGGGCGGTATGGGCAGCGACAGAGCGGACGTGCATGCGGATGATGGCGAAAGCGGCACGGCAGATGCCGTAGGCCGTGAGAACGCCGAAGGCCAGCGCTGCGAGGCTGGCACAAGTTAACATCAGTAAATTGATTGCGTCCTGCATACGGATTCGTTTCTTGTCCTGTTCTGGCCTTCAAATTTTATGATGCTGCATATTCTCTTTGCGCCGCCTTTGAGGGAGCACTTGAATTGTACGATGCTATTGTGACAGAAATAAGGCGCAGATTGACCCCTGTTTCTATTGACGAATAAGATACCAGTGAGGGGAATGGTGCGGACGATCTATATCCTCCCTGGTCTATTACGCGATCGCAAGCGCAAATACCACCGGTCGCGCATTCTTCACAAGAAATTCTAATGTCCATCACTCACATCTCGGTGCGGGGTGCGCGGCAACACAACCTGCGCGACATCAACGTGCAGATTCCGCGCAATACGCTGACGGTGGTTACCGGCCTTTCCGGCTCGGGCAAGTCGTCACTGGCCTTCGACACGATTTATGCCGAAGGGCAGCGGCGCTATGTAGAAACCTTATCGGCATACGCGCGCCAATTCTTAGACCAGATCGAGCGGCCGGATGTGGATTCGATCGAGGGGCTGAGCCCGGCCATCTCAATCGAGCAGAAGACGACCAGCCGCAGCCCGCGCTCGACGGTGGGCACTATTACCGAGATTTACGACTACATGCGGCTGCTGTACGCGTCGGTGGGCGTGCCGCATTGTCCCAATTGCGGCCGCCAGATTTCGCGGCAAAGCGCGGAGCAGATCGTGGAGCGCATCCTTTCGCTCGGCCAGGGCGAGCGGGTGACGATTTACGCGCCGGTGGTGCGCGGGCGCAAGGGCGAATTCAAGGATCTGCTGGACAAACTCGACCAGCAGGGATTTCGCGCTCGAGTGGATGGCGAGCTTCGGGATCTGGCCGAGCCGATCGATCTGGAGAAGCGCAAGAACCACACCATCGAGGCCGTGGTGTATCGCGCGGTGCTGAAGCCGGGGATTGAGAAGGCGCTGGAGTCGTCGGTGCAGAAGGCTCTGCAGATGGCGAACGGGCTGGTTCTGGTGGCGACGGCGCACGAGGAGCAGCTTTATTCTTCGTCGATGTCGTGTCCCGACTGCGGGCTGGATGTGCCGAAGCTGGAGCCGCGGAGCTTCTCGTTCAACAGCACCTATGGGGCTTGTCCGGAGTGCCATGGGCTGGGCAGCATTTACGACTACGATCCGGCGAAGGTCATCAGCGACTGGTCGAAGCCGCTGCTGGATGGCGGGCTGGGGCCTGGGTCGGCTTCGCAGTATCTGATCAAGCTGATTCATATTGCGGCGGCAAAATACGACATTGATTTGAAGACTCCGTTTGAGCAGCTGCCGAATAAGCAGCAGCACATTCTCGTCTATGGGCCGCCGCGGACAGAGGCTCCGAAGACTGGCTTCCACGGCATCCTTTCGTTTCTGCGCGATGGCATGGAGGATGCGAAAAGCGACGGCTATCGCGAGTACATGATGAATTTCATGTCGTCTTCGACTTGCCCTACCTGCCGGGGCAAGCGGCTGAGGCCGGAGTCGCTGGCGGTGAAGGTGGGCGGAATGTCGATCAGCGATTTCACGGGACTCTCCCTAAATAAGGCGCTGAACACGGCCAGAGAACTGAAGTTTACAGAACGCGAGGCGCTGATTGCGGAGCGGATTCGTAAAGAGGTCGTGGAACGGCTGGAGTTTCTGGCTGGCGTGGGGTTGAGCTATCTTTCGCTGGACCGGAATGCGGCTACTCTGTCTGGCGGCGAGGGACAGCGAATTCGCCTGGCGACGCAGATTGGTTCGCGTTTGCGCGGGGTATTGTATGTACTGGATGAGCCTTCGATTGGCCTGCATCAGCGCGACAACATGCGGTTGATTGAGGCGCTGACGCGGCTGCGCGACCTGGGCAACACAGTGCTGGTGGTCGAACACGATGAGGACACGATTCGCTCGGCGGATTATGTGCTCGACCTTGGGCCCGGCGCGGGCCGGCTGGGCGGCGCTGTGGTGGCCGAGGGCACGCCAGCAGAGATTATGGCTGCGCCGGATTCGCTGACTGGGCGGTATCTGTCGGGCGAGGTGAGCATTCTGCATCGGCCGCGGCCGCGAGCACTTACGGATAAATGGATCGAAATCCAGGGCGCGCGCGAGCACAATCTGCAGGATGTGACGGCGAAGGTTCCGCTGGGCGTGATGACGGTGGTGACGGGCGTGAGCGGGAGCGG
>DATAQX010000304.1:0-5247 GCA_036264455.1 Silvibacterium sp.
AAGGCCATCGAGCAAGCCATTCTCGACGGCGCCGCGCAGATTGCTGTTCCTGCCCTTGTCTCTACTATCTCCATCTGCATCGTCTTCGTGCCTATGTTCTTTCTGGGCGGCGTCGCGAAGTTTCTCTTCGTTCCGCTCGCCGAAGCCGTGGTCTTCGCCATGCTCGCGTCCTATGTTTTATCGCGAACCGTCGTGCCCACCATGGCCATGTACCTGCTGCAGGAAATCGACGATGAGTTTCACGAAAGAAAGCAGACCAGCCGCAATCCCCTCGTGAGGTTTCAGCTCGGCTTTGAATATTACTTCGAGAAATTCCGCGGCGGATATCACCGTATTCTCGAGCTCTGCATCCAGCACTCCGGGTTTTTCCTGATCTTCTTTCTCGCTTTTTCACTGCTCTCCGCAGCAGTGCTTTATCCCTTCCTCGGCCAGGACTTCTTTCCCTCTGTGGATAGCGGACAGTTCAAGATTCACGCCCGCGCGCGTACCGGCACGCGCATCGAAGACATGGCTCAGCTTTGCGATCAGATCGACAACACCATCCGCGAAACCATTCCGAAGAACGAGCTGTTGACCATCATCGACAATATCGGTCTGCCTTATAGCGGCATCAACACCACCTATTCAAACTCCGCCGCCATCGGTCCGGCCGACGCAGACATTCAGGTTTCGCTCGCTGAAAAGCACCATCCAACTGACGATTACGTGCAGCAGCTCCGTTACACGCTCAACAGACGCTTTCCCGGCGTCACCTTCTACACGCTGCCCGTAGACATGGTCACGCAGATCCTCAATTTCGGACTTCCGGCGCCTATCAATATCCAGATCGTCGGCAATGATTTGAATGGCAACCGCGCCTTCGCCGAGCAGCTGCTCAATAAGATCAGGGGCGTCGCGGGTACAGCCGATCTGCGTATCCAGCAGCCCTTTGACAACCCGCAGTTGATGATCGACGTGGACCGCACCAAGGCCCAGCAGATCGGTCTGCAGCAGCGCGACGTAGCTACCAGCCTGCTCACTGCCGCCAGTGGCAGCTTCCAGACCTCGCCCAGCTTCTGGCTGGACCCAAGAAATAAAGTCAGCTACTCGATTGCTGTGCAGTCACCCCAATATTCGCTCGATACGCTTCAGAATTTACAGAACATCCCGATCACGTCCGCCGGTTCAGCCTCCGCACAGCTCTCAGCGGCCAGTACGGCCCCAGGCAGCTTCACCGGAGCCAGTGGCGGAAGCGTCACACCCGTCAATACTCCGATGGGTGGGCAGCCAATTCAAATACTGGGCAATGTCGCATCCATCAAACTGGGCTCGGAGCTGGGCACGGTAACCCATTACAACATTTCTCCTGTCATCGATATCTACGGCAACGTTGTCAACTCCGATCTTGCCAGTGTCGCCAAAAAGATCGATGCTATTATCGCCGCCTCCAGAAGCCAGCTTCCCCGCGGCTCGCAGATCGTCATCCGCGGCCAGGTGCAGACCATGCGCAGCTCCTTCCTGGGACTTCTCGGCGGCCTTGTCTTTTCCATTCTTCTTGTTTATCTGCTCATCGTCATTAATTTCCAGTCCTGGCTGGATCCCTTCATCATCGTTTCTGCGTTGCCCGCCGCGATCTCCGGCATCGTCTGGTTTCTCTTCCTCACCCACACGCGCATCAGTGTTCCCGCTCTCACCGGAGCCATCATGTGCATGGGTGTCGCAACGGCAAACTCCATTCTGGTCGTCAGCTTTGCCCGCGAGCAGCTTGAGGGACCACACGTTGGTGACGCGAGGGCTGCCGCCCTCAGCGCCGGCTTCGTCCGCTTCCGTCCGGTTCTGATGACCGCACTCGCCATGATCATTGGCATGGTACCCATGGCTCTCGGGCTGGGAGACGGCGGCGAGCAGAACGCGCCCCTGGGACGTGCCGTGATCGGCGGACTTATCTTTGCCACTATCTCCACGCTCTTCTTCGTACCAACTTTCTTCAATGTCCTGCACGGACGGCTTGAAAGACGGCGTCGTGAACGCGAAGCCCGCCATAAACAAGAACTGGCCGCCCTACTGGAGAGCTCACACTCATGACTCAGCAATCACCTTCGCAATCGCATAGCAGTGGTAAGCCGCCCATCTCCGGCGGCAAGGCCATCGTGTTGCTCCTGATCGTCGTCGTTGTCGCCATTATTCTTGCGGTTACGGGAATCATTCCGCGCCTCCGGGCGCGCACCACCCTGCAGGAGCAGACCAACCGTCTCGCCGCACCCAATGTCTTAGTCGACCAGCCGCAGCTCGGCCAGCCTTCGCAGGAGGTCATGCTGCCCGGCAACATCCAGGCTTATACCGATTCGCCGATTTATGCCCGCACAAGCGGCTATCTCAGCAAGTGGTACTTCGACATCGGCGCGCACGTAAGGCAGGGCCAGCTTCTGGCCACCATCGAAAGCCCTGAAGTCGATCGGGAACTGGCTCAGGCCAAGGCCGATCTCGCCACGGCTCAGGCCAATGCCGCCAACGCGCAGATTCAATCCGCACGCTACCAGGATCTGCTTAAAGGCAACGCGGTCTCCAAACAGGACACCGACAACTTCACCACCCAGGCCGCCTCCACAGCCACTCAGGTGCAATCCGCGCAGGCCAATGTCCAGCGCCTCCAGCAGCTCGTCGACTTCGAACGCGTCATCGCGCCCTTTGATGGCATCGTCACCGCGCGCAATATCGACACCGGTACACTCATCGATGCCGGAGCCAACAGGGAACTCTTCCACCTCGCCGCTGAAAATGTCATTCGCGTCTACGTCAACGTACCCCAGCCCTATTCCCTCGCCGCCGTGCCCGGGGTCTCCGCCGGCCTCACCCTCGCCGAATTTCCTGGTCGGACCTTTCAGGGCAAGATCGTCCGGACGTCCAAGTCCATCGATCCCGCGTCGCGCACCCTGCTCGTCGAGGTCGATGTCCCGAATCCGAAGGGCGAGCTTTTCCCCGGCGCCTTCGCCCAGATCCACTTCAAGCTGCACAACACGCGGCCTACGCTCATCATCCCTGTTCCAACTCTCATGTTCCGGTCCGAAGGCCTGCGCGTAGCTATCGTCCAGGACAACAAAGCCAAACTCGTTCCCATCATCATCGGCCGCGATGACGGCAGGACCGTCGAAGTCGTCTATGGACTCCAGGCCTCAGATCTGGTCATCCAGAACCCGCCCGATTCCCTCATCGATGGCGAAACTGTGAACATCGTCAAGCCCCGGCAACAGACGAATCAACCCGGCGGCGGCACTGCCCCGCCATCGGGGTACTAAGCATGAACCTTTGCCGAACCGTTTCCCCAATTCTGCTCGCGGCTGCCGTCGTGTGCGTGACCATCACCGGCTGCACCGTGGGACCCAATTACCAGCGTCCCTCCACGCCGCCGCCACCGCCCGCTTTCAAGGAGCTGCCGCCGCCGAATCCACCCAACGGAACCTGGAAGCAGGTGCAGCCCAGCGACGCCGCCCTGAAGGGCAAATGGTGGGAGATCTACAACGATCCGCAACTCAACGCGCTCCAGGAGAAGGTCGCCGTCTCCAACCAGACCCTCAAGGCAGCTGCCGCCCAATATCTCCAGGCGCGCGAACAGGTCCGCGTAGCGCGAGCGAACTATTACCCCACACTCAGCGCCGGACCCTCCATCTCGCGCCAACAATCGTCAGCCAATCAGCCTAGCGCCACAAAGGGCCTGACCTACGGCACTTTCTCCCTCCAGGGTCAGGCACTCTGGGAGCCCGACCTGTGGGGGCAGGTGCGCCGCACCGTCGAGCAGGCCCGCGCCAATGCGCAGGCCAGCGCCGCCGATCTCGCCAATGTCGAGCTGAGTCTCCGCTCCGAGCTGGCCATGGATTACTTCGAGTTACGCGGCCTTGATACACAACGTCAGCTGCTCGATACCACAGTCGCCTCCGATGCCGACTATCTCCAGCTCACCCAGGTGCGCTTTAAGGGAGGCGTCAGCACCGAAGTCGACGTCGCCCAGGCCGAAACCCAGTATCAGAGCGTTAAGGCCCAGGCTATCGACGTAGGTGTTGCCCGCGCACAATTCGAACATGCCATCGCCACCCTTATCGGGGTGCCTGCGTCTTCCTTTTCGCTGCCGCCGATGCCGCTCACGCTCGCTCTCCCGGCCATTCCCGCTGGCGTTCCCTCGGAGTTGCTCGAACGCCGTCCGGATATTGCGGGCGCCGAGCGTCGTACCGATGCTGCCAACGCCCAGATCGGCATCGCCATCGCCGCGTACTATCCCAATGTCACGCTCAGCGGCAGCGGCGGCTTTGAAAGCCAAACCATCGGAACATGGATACAGGGTCCAAGCGCTCTATGGGCGCTCGGCGCTTCGGCCCTCGAAACGCTGTTTGATGCGGGCCGTCGCCACGCGCTCACCACTCAGGCGCGTGACGCTTACGACGCCCAGACCGCCAACTACCGTCAGAGCGTTCTCAATGCCTTCCAGGAGGTCGAGGACAACCTCGCCGCCCTGCGCATTCTCAATGACGAAGCCGCAACACAAACTGCGGCCGTTGATGCCGCACAGCGCTCACTGGCCCTCAGCACGAATCGCTATAAAGGCGGAGTCACCACTTACCTCGAAGTGCTAACCGCGCAGACCGCTCAGCTCACCAACCAGCGCGCCCAGGCCGACATCACTACGCGCCAGTTCGCTGCAAGTGTGCAGTTGATCAGGGCTCTCGGCGGAGGATGGGACACCTCTCAGCTACCGACGATGTAGCCTCCAGGGATAGGAATCGCCGGGTACGTGTACCCCGCCTTTTCGCACAAATTGCGAAAGTTTGGGAGACGTCTAACCTTACGGCAGCATCAAGGTCCCATTTCGTGACAACACCGCAGATCACCATTAATTCGCCCATCTCATCCACCCGCGAAGTCACCGTCAGCCCCATCCTTATCCTCGCCGTTCTCACTCCGGCGGTGTGGTTTGTGCACGGCTACCACCCCTTTGCCGACGATGCTGGCATCTACGTCGCCGGCATCCGCAAGCTCGCGGACCCCACGCTCTACCAGCCTGACGCGGCCTTCGTCCTCGCCAACACGCGCTTCTCGGTTTTCGCGCATTTCTTCGCCGCCGTAGTTCGCACCACTCGAATCCCGCTCGCCTACCTGCTGCTCGCGACTCATCTGACGTCGATCTTTGTCTTCCTTCTCTCCTGTTGGAGCCTCGCCAGGCGCATCTTTGCCTCACCTGCCGCACAATGGTCCGCCGTCGCCCTGACCGGCGCCTGC
>DATAQX010000363.1:0-5800 GCA_036264455.1 Silvibacterium sp.
ACAAGTGCGGACTGGTGAACCAGGCGAACCCCTGCCGCTGCGCTAAGAAGACCCGTGGCTTCATACAAGCGGGCTACATCGATCCCGGGAACCTCTTGTTCACCCGCGAACGAATCGCTGAGGTGCGGGAAGCCGCACCGAAAATGCATGAGACCCTCACCACCCTGGACGCAAAATGCGCGGAAATATTCCGCGGACATCCGTTCTATGAGGCGCCAGACCTCGGGCCAATGCTGCGGCGGCTGGTCGCAAGGACGCATATCACGACGTAAACAGCAACAGCAAGGTCAGATCGGAAAGCTGGTCGTCGTTCCTTGATCGAAGATACGGCGCAACGCAGCGAGGGCAAGAAGGAGAAGCGTGAAAAAGATCGTCGTTATCGGCGCAGGGCGTATGGGCGGTGCCTTCGCGACAGCATTCGCAAAAAGAACGTCGCACGCGGTTTCGATCCGCGGATCGCATACGAACACTCTGGAGGTACAATGATTGACCATATCTATCTTCCCGTGACCGACCTGAAGCGCTCGGGTACCTTCTACGGCGCCATGCTCGGCCCGCTCGGTAAGTCCGAGCGCTGGAACTTCAAGGCGCAGGCCGGCTATCCCGGTGCGAAGGTCGTTCGTACATTCAGCTCAGTTACTTCAGGCGACTTATACAGACGCTCGTCCCATAGGTTCTCCTGAGCGACGGGCGATTCCTCTAGCGGGTGACGACGCTGCTGCGAAGAATAATTGGTTCGGAACCCTGGCCACGCAAGAGTTTTCGAAAGAATCGCTGTGCGGCGCGCTGATCACGATGCGGCTGGACCAGAATGTCGATCACGTCGCCGTCCTGATCCACGGCGCGCCCCAAATACCGCTGTTGGCCGTTGATTCGAATGAAGACTTCATCCAAATGCCAGTGGTCGCCCAGCCGTCCCTCTCGTCGATTCAATCGCTGAGCATAGTCGAGACCGAACTTCTCACACCTTTGCCGGATGGTTTCATAGGATACGATGATGCCGCGCTCGGCGAGAAGATCTTCGACATCCCGGAAACTCAGGCAAAGCGATGATAAGCTCACACCCATAGCTGATGATCTGGGAAGGGAAACGATAGCCGGAGTAACGAAAGCAATCACTCTTCATGGCACCAGTGTTTCAGGTTTCGTGCGCAAGTTGACAATGCCCCCAAATCCACGGTTCATACCATCGCTCAGAATCGATTACCGCCGGTAAAACTCGATCACACCTACAGGAACATCTAGTTTTTTTGTGCACGAGGCGGGGATAAGATCGCGGTGTACTCAGGTAGATTCTCTCGCTTGGAAGTGAAGACTCTGTCGAACGCAAGGTCGCTTCGAGTCATTCCACAGACGGGAGGCGAGGAGTCGCTACGATGCAGGACAATCCCACACTTAATCGAGAACACATCGACCGGATTAGATCAGTGGCGCAACTGCGTTCCGTGCATAGTGGAGAGATTCTCTATGAACCCTCCTGTCCCGAGATCCCTCTCTTTGTTGTCTTGGATGGAACCGTCTCGATCAGTAGGACCGGTGAGGATGAAAAGGTCCTGGCGATACGCGAGTCAGGACAGTTCACAGGAGAAATGTCTCTAATCTCCGGCAATCGACCACTCGTCACGGCGCGGGTAACTCAAGACGGTGCGGTCCTTGAGCTTACGCGGGAAAAAGTTCTCTCACTGATGGCCAAGGATACAGAGGTTGGCGACATCCTTATGGGGGCATTCGTCGCACGTCGCCTGCTGGCGATTCAGCTTGGAGAGGGCAACGTCGTCCTGTTCGGCACCAAGAGTTCTGGACGTACTCTTGCGCTCAGAGAATTTCTCACCAGAAATGGGCATCCGTTCAAATACGTCGATATCGACGCCGATTCCTGTGCCGGCGAGCTGATGGAAAAGCTCGCAGTTCGTAATGGCGAAATTCCGGTTGTCTATTGCAACAGGCGATATGTGCTGAGAAATCCGTCCATTGCCGAGCTAGCGGCCTGTCTTGATCTCAACATCAACATCGACAAAGGCGTGCGCGACGTTTTAGTGATCGGTGCAGGCCCGGCAGGGCTCGCAGCAGCAGTGTACGCCGCCTCAGAAGGACTGAAGACGCTGGTTATCGAGAAGTCCGCACCCGGTGGTCAGGCAGGGGCGAGCTCAAGGATTGAAAACTATCTGGGCTTCCCCATGGGGCTTTCCGGGCAGGAGCTTGCAAATCGATCCATTGCTCAAGCCCAGAAATTTGGGGCGCAGCTGATGGTCGCGCAATCAGTCGTGCATATCGATTCCAGCCGACAACCTTATAAGGTGGTTTTGGAGTCTGGCCTAAAGTTCAATGCGAGAAGCGTTGTGATCGCTACGGGCGCGCAATATGCACGACTGCCCGTCGAGGAGGCAGACGCTTTTACGGGCAGAGGGGTCTATTACAACGCGACTTATATGGAGGCGCAGCTTTGTGATTCGGAAGAAGTAGCAGTAGTGGGCGGGGGAAACTCTGCGGGACAAGCAGCCGTTTTCCTTGCTCAAACATCATCAAAGGTGCATCTCCTGGTGCGTTCGAGGCAACTTTCGGAATCGATGTCGCAGTATCTGATCGCGCGGATAGAAGCACATCCCAGAATTGAAATCCACTATCTGACGCAAATTGTTGCTGTCACCGGCAACGCGCATCTGGAAAGTATCGAGTGGAAGAACGACTCATTAGGACTCAAGGTAACGAAGCTAATTCGCCACGTGTTTGTGATGGCAGGCGCCGCGCCTCGCACGGAGTGGCTTGAAGATTCCTTTGTACTCGACAAAAAGGGTTTCATCGTTACCGGCCCGGACCTTGCCGGATGCACCAATTTTCAGTGGCCGTTGAGCCGTTCCCCGCTTCTGCTTGAGACCAGTGTGCCCGGAATATTTGCGGTGGGTGACACACGAGCCGGGAGCGTCAAACGGGTCGCGTCCGCAGTTGGCGAGGGCGCAATGGCGGTCCATCTGGTGCATCGATTCCTCGCCGAGAGCATCGAGCGCACAACGCAGCATGAAATAACGGCGTTGCCAGAAGCGCTCAACGTGTGAAGGAAGGGCCAAATGAAGGCACTTGTAGTTAATGCACTCAGTCGAGGATTCGATTTCGAGGACGTTCAGATTGCCGGGCCGATAGGACGCGAAATTCTCGTCAATGTGCAAGCGTCTGGCTTGTGCCACACCGATCTGTTGTTTGCTACTCACAATATTGTCCGTATGCCTGCGGTGCTTGATCACGAGTTTGCGGGGATCATAGCTGCGGTAGGTCCGGATGTCGCGCAATTCCATGTTGGAGATCACGTCGTAGGTTCTCTAGCTCAGGTGTGCGGAGCATGCGATAGATGTCTATCTGGGCGATCCTTCCAGTGCAAACATCCCGAGTCTACGGTGCGCAGACCGACCGATGCCCCGCGCCTTAGCCGCAATGGGATTGGCCTGTTCCAGGGCTTCGGGCTGGGCGGCTTCGCCGAACAAGCCCTCATCCATGAAAACCAGCTTGCCCTCGTACCCAAGGAGCTTCCGTTCGCCCAGGCTGCGCTCCTCGGCTGCGGCGTAGTAACGGGTGTCGGCTCTGTCTTGAATACTGCGAACGTTAGTGCCGGTGACACAGTCGTGATCTTCGGTGCAGGAGGGGTCGGGCTCAATGCTGTTAGTGGGGCGCGCATCGCCGGTGCATCGAGAATAGTCGTCATCGACATTCAGGAGAAGCGACTCGAAGAGGCCCGACGATTTGGTGCCACCGATGTCATCGATTCCACAAAGACGAAGCCTGTAGAAGCCGTCCGTGATCTGCTTCCGGAGGGGGCCGATCACGTCTTCGACTTTGTAGGGCAGAAGTCGGTCGCCGAGCAAGGGCTCGCGATGCTGGGCGTCGGTGGTGGACTCTATCTCGTCGGAGTGGCCAAACCCGAGGTCAATATCGACCTGAATATCTTTGACGCGATCGGTGGGCAGAAGCGCGTTAAAGGCGTGAATTTCGGCTCAACCAATGCCAAGCGTGACATCCCAATGTACGCCGAGCTGTACCTGCAGGGCCGGATGAACCTGGACGACCTAGTGTCAAGAAGGATTGCGTTGCGCGATGTGAACGAGGGTTACGCAGCGCTCAAGGACGGCTCGCTCAACCGTGTCGTTGTTACCTCGTTCTGACTGTAAATACTCACACAAGGAGATGCGCGATGAGAGCAATTATAGAGAGAGACACGATCAAAGCAATCACAACGCACTACATCGATGGGGCGTTTGTTGAATCTCATGGCCGCGAGGTCATGGACATTATCCGTCCGACCGACGGCCAGGTGATCGGCCGCGTCACGCTGGCCGACGAAGAGGATACCCGGCGCGCTATCGACGCGGCCAGGCGCGCGTTTGCCATTTTCGGTTCTACCACGAAGGAGGACCGTGCGAATGTATTGCGGCGGCTGTATGAAACAGTCTCGGCGCACGTCGACGATCTGACCGCCGCTATGGTCGAGGAGTACGGCGGCACCGCCGGGTTCTCCAAGCTACTGATGGAGGCGGCGGCCAACGCGTTCCTGTCTGCCGAAAAGGCACTCCAGGAAATACCGCTGACGAGGAGTCTTGGCAAAACGACGGTCACTCTCGAGCCCGTCGGGGTTGCCGGTCTGATCACACCTTGGAACGCGAACTCGTTTTTCCTGTCCGCCAAACTCGCCTCGGCAATCGCCGCCGGTTGTACAACAGTGATCAAACCCAGCGAGCTTAGCTCATTGCAAACGCGAGTGTGGCTCGAATGTGTTCGGGAGGCAAATCTCCCGAAGGGTCTTTGCAACGTCGTGATCGGCCGCGGTGATGTCGTGGGGGCTGAGCTCGTACGTAACCCTGACGTGGCCAAGATCTCGTTTACGGGTTCGGTTGGGGTTGGCCAGACCATAATGCGCGATGGCGCCGCGACCATGAAGCGCGTCACACTTGAGCTAGGCGGCAAATCACCCAACATCCTGCTCGACGATGCCGATCTCGACAAAGCGATCCCGACGGCGCTTGCGATCGCGTTTATGAACAGCGGCCAAGCATGTGTTGCTGGGACTCGGCTCCTTGTGCCCAGAACCCGACTCGACGAGGTGAAACGGGCGATCGTAGATGCAATGCACGCCTTTCCAGTCGGCGATCCGGCCGATCGAAAGACCGCAGTCGGACCCATGGTGTCGCAAAAGCAGTATGAGCGAGTGCAATCCTACATCCGCAAAGGTATTGAGGAAGGTGCTGAAGTCCTCATTGGCGGAGAGGGCTATCCGAAGGGTCTCGAGGCGGGTTTCTTCGTCAAGCCTACGGTGTTCGTCAACGTGAATAACGACATGGCGATTGCCCAGGAAGAAATTTTCGGTCCTGTTCTGTGCGTGATCGCGTATGAAAGCGAGGAAGATGCGATCAGGATCGCAAACGACACGAGTTATGGTCTTCACGCCTATGTGAGTGGGGCCGACACTGCGCGCGCGCGCCGCGTGGCCTCTAGAATCCTCGTGGGCCGCGTAGCCATCAACGGCATGCTTGACGATCAGCAGGCGCCGTTCGGCGGATTTAAGAAATCTGGCTTAGGCCGCGAATTCGGCACGTTCGGAATCGAGGCGTTTCTCGAGCCACGGGCCATCCTAGGCGGCCTATGAAAAACGGCATTTTATCCGAAGAGCTTTAGGCCAGGTGCTGGCGGGAACCTACAGGCTCTTGCGTCGCAAGGGAAGATCGCCGTGGCATTCAATCGCTCCCCGCAATCGTGATTCGCGATTTAGGCGTTTGAGTGCGCAGATGATCCAAAGGCACTCAAGGCCGTCACGCAA
>DATAQX010000365.1:0-5813 GCA_036264455.1 Silvibacterium sp.
GCACAAAAAAACTAGATGTTCCTGTAGGTGTGATCGAGTTTTACCGGCGGTAATCGATTCTGAGGCGATGGTATGAACCGTGGATTTGGGGGCATTGTCAACTTGCGCACGAAACCTGAAACACTGGTGCCATGAAGAGTGATTGCTTTCGTTACTCCGGTAAATATGTCGTGAGCATTTACGATACCTACGGTATCGCCGTACACGCGGCACGATGGTTGTCGGAAGCCGAAGCTCACTGAGGCGAAGCCCTCGAGGGCTTCGTTGAGATACTTGGCGAAGAGCGGCTTGCCGTCGAACAGATACGGAACGTGGTCAAACACCTCCACGTCATCAGAAAGCATCGCCAGGAAAGTCTTGAGGTCGCGTAGATCGAAAGCGTCGGCGAACTGCTGTGTCAAGGCTAGGAGTTCATTCACGCTCACGGTTGTGTCTCCTCTGATCTAGTTAGACACACGCCGGGGTCACACTGTCCTATGAGAGGGGATGTCAAGAAAAAAGTTTTCCCCTTTCTTTCCGAGAGAGACGGGTGATGCTGTCGCTTGCATCCAGCCCCATCTCAATTCTGGAGAGGCTGTGGGCTCGCGGCGCATTCCGGACAGGCCAAGCTGTTGGCGGCTTGTACTCGATGGGTTCATGACGCTATGGTCATTCGACGCCTTCGGTTCTGGAAGCTACGCAAGCAAGCGGGTTGGCTTTCGTGGGCCAACCATGGTCCTATGTGAGACTCAAGGCCTACAGCTTTTTTGGGTTATGCGAGGGGGCATACGGTGACTTTGGAGGCTCGATGCTGAACGACTGCACGCAGGGACTAACTCATTGATGGATACTCTCCCTCGACCCCGAGCGTCGCAAGAACCGATGGACTAGCCATCGGGTAAGTAAACCTGGGCCTGCCTGATTCCTGTAGACACTCAAGCTGCTTGCGATTTCAGATGTTCTGCGTCGAAACGTCCTCCTTTTTTCCAAAGTGTCAACGTAATGGCCGCGATCTTGCGTGCGAGCGTGAGGCGAGCCATTTCTGGCTTCATTCCCTTGGCCAGCAATCCTGCGTAAAAGTCCTGCAGTGGTCCCGCGCAACGACTGGCGCTCATGGCCGCACTCTTGAAGATCCTCTTCATCTCGTGGTTATGATTTTGATTTAGACCGCGGATCTGTTGTGGCTTTTTGGAACGCTGCAGTTGTCCATCCACATAACGATGCTGCGCGCTGTCGTGCGTCTCCACCCCCAGACCACTGTAGGTCCACAGCTGCCGCTTGCTGCGGAACCGGTGGGGCGTCTGCATCAGGGCCAGCAACACGGCAGCCCGCAGCGGACCAATCAAGGGAACCTGGCGCAATATTTTCACCGCCTGATGTTTCCGGCTCTCGGCTAAAAATTCTCCTCGCACTGTGTGCCGCACAACCGACAGTCCATCCAGCAAGCCACCGCAAGATGCGCCACGCATTTCCGCCGCAGTAGAATGAGCCCGGACTGAGCGGAGGATAGGGCCATGCTGGGGAAGCAACCCGAGCGCCGACTCAGGGGCTTCGACCGATGCAGGGGATGCTACGGCATCCTCCTTTGGCTATTTGCTCGCAGAGACTCCCTCTCGGGAGAGGCACCAAAGCGCTAACCCGCATTTCTCACCAGTAGGTTGCGGGCTTTGGTGATCACACTCAGAAGAGGGGTTGGAAAGGCCGTCTTTTCGTGGCATAACTGCGTTGTCGAGACGTGGTTGTGGCCGAGGAAAGGGCGGCCTCTCTAATGACAGAGTGTAACCAAGAGACGTTCACGTTTGCAGTGCATTTTTCGCGCCGGGTCGAAGCAGGGTTCACCGCTGGCCAGGTGTCGAGCGATGGCGGGGCGCTGCTGCTGCGCGAGGTTGAGGGCAAGATCAACTTGCTGGGTCGGCTGGCGGCCTGCTTCAGCGATGGGCGCGATCCGGATCGGGTCGAGCACCCGTTGCCGGAGATGCTCTCGCAACGCATCTATGGACTGGCGCTGGGCTATGAAGACCTCAACGATCACGAACAGCTGCGCTCCGATCCACTGTTCGGTCTGCTCAGCGGCAAACGGGAGTTGGAATCCCCGCTGGCGGGTAAGAGCACACTGAATCGGCTGGAACTGATCGGCCGCACGGAGCGCTACCACAAGATCGGTTACGCGGCCGAGTCCATCGACCGGCTGCTGGTGGATCTCTACATCGAGTCGCACGCAAGCGCGCCCGCCGAGGTGGTGCTTGATCTGGATGCGACCGACATCCCGCTTTATGGTCATCAGCCGGAGCGGTTCTTCCACGGCTACTACGACAACTACTGTTATCTGCCGCTGTACATCTTCGCCGGCGATCAGTTGCTGTGCGCGCGCTTGAGGCCGGCCAACCAGGATGCGGCGGCCGGTTCGGTGGAGGAAGTCAAGCGTATTGTGGCGCAGTTGCGTGAGCACTGGGGGGAGGTGAAGATCGTGTTACGCGCCGACTCCGGCTTCTGCCGCGAAAAACTGATGGGCTGGTGCGAGGCCAACGAGGTCGATTATGTGTTCGGCCTGCAGCGCAACACCAGGCTGCGCAAGATCATCGGCAAAGAAATGCATCAGGCGCACATGCTGCACCAGACCACCGGCAAGGCGGCGCGCCTGTTCCCCGAGTTCTGCTATCGGACGCACAAGAGCTGGTCCAGCTCGCGCCGTGTGGTGGCCAAGGCCGAGTATCTGGACAAGGGCGAGAACCCGCGCTTCATCGTCACTTCGTTGACCGCGGAGGAGTGGGGCGCGCAGGACTTATACGAGAAGTTCTACTGCGCCCGCGGCGAGATGGGCGTGTCCAGCCAAGGACACATCAACCAGTCGGTGAAAGTCCGACCGAGGCCAATAGACTCAAGCCTCGTAGCAGGGGAGGCGCCGTGGCGCGAGAGCAAGACGGTGAAGCCCTCCGACAACATGCTCGGAAAGGAGTATGCGCAACCCACCAGGTTGCAACGTGCAGTGAACGCAGATGTAGCCTCGTGACCCGCTTACCCGGAGGCTGAGACGGTCCATAACGTGCGAAAGCAGCAAGAGCCGATCGAAACGAGTCCGATGCGGCGGCTCTCTCCGGCGGGGTATCAGCGGCGACATGGTGGGAAGGTAGATGTGGCAACTGGAGAAGCCCTCGGTGTCCGGCGAAGAAAGCTCGCCGAGGAGGTGTTGGCTATAACCGCGAGTGGGAAGTGCCGGCATAGACATCAGGGTGGCGGATCGGGTCGCAGTACTGTCGATGGTCGTGCAGCAAAACGCGGCCGGAGGGAAGGGCCCGGACCGGTGAGCATTGCGCTGTTCAAGGTGAGGCAGAGGTGAAATGACAAAGGCACCTATCAGTCTGCAGGATCTGCGGCGGCGGATATATCGAAAGGCGAAGTCGGACAAGTCGCATCGCTTCTGGGGTCTTTTCGTGCACGTCACGAAGATGGAGACCCTCGAAGAGGCTTACCGTGCGGCCAAAAGAAATAGAGGTGCACCCGGCATCGATGTCCAGACGTTTGCGGACATTGAACAGGCGGGACGCATTTCCTTCCTGGAGGCCATACGGGAAGACTTGGAAACAGGCAGGTATGAACCCATGTCAAATCGCCGGGTAGACATTCCCAAGGGAAACGGCAAAGTCAGAACGCTCCAGATTCCTTGCATCCGCGACCGCGTGGTGCAAGGGGCGCTGAAGCTAATCCTCGAAGCCATCTTCGAGGCGGACTTCTGCCCGAACTCTTACGGATTTCGACCCCGGCGGTCACCACACCGTGCCCTGGCGGAAGTCAGGCGCAGTGTGCTGCGGCGCATGTCAACGATCATCGATGTGGATCTGTCGCGCTATTTCGACACGATTCGACAATCGGTGTTGTTAGACAAGATCGCGAAGCGGGTCCAGGACCCGCAGGTGCTGCACCTCGTGAAGCAGATCATCAGAGTCGGAGGAAGAGTCGGGGTCCCGCAAGGGGGTCCGTTCAGCCCTCTGGCCGCGAATATCTATCTGAACGATGTGGACTGGGCCTTTGACGCGATCCGCCGCAAGACGACGCAGGGACCTTACGAGGCAGTGAACTATCATCGGTTCGCCGATGATATCGTCATCGCCGTAAGCGGGCATCACACCAAACGAGGCTGGGCGGAACGCGCCTTGCAACGACTCCATGAACAACTCGCACCGCTGGGTGTGGAGCTGAACAGGGACAAGACTCGGGTGGTGGACACGCTGAAGGGGGAAGCCTTCGGGTTCCTGGGATTTGACCTGCGCCGTGTCCGGAAAACAAAAGAGAACGGCTTTTACCTCCATATGACCCCGAAGAAGAAGGCGCGGAAGGCAATCAAGGCCAAGGTGCGCGACATCATCCAGCGTAGTGGGACAACTCCTATGCCGAAGGTGGTAGCGCAAATCAATGCCTCGCTTGCTGGATGGGTCAACTACTTCCGGGTCGGCAACGCAAGTCGCGCTTTCAGCGAAGTGCGTCAATACGCGGAGATGAAAGTGCGTACACTTTTGACCCGGCGCAAACGGCGGCGAAAGACAAGCATCGGATGGCAACGATGGAGTAACGAATACCTCTACGAAGTTCTCGGGTTGTACTGGGACTGGACAGTCCAGCCACTACCCGGGGCGGAGAGTATATCGTGAAAGTCCATGTCCTCCGGCACGGCCCATAATCCTCTCGAAGAAGTTCACTGGGTGAGCTGCTTGAGGGAAAACCTCACGATCAGTTCTTATGGGGAGGGGCTGGAAACGGATCGCGCCCGACGCAGATACCGCGCCAGTCCCTTACCCGACAGAACCGCATCAAGGAACAGATGTGCCTGTTCGCCGACCGGCTCTCTACCAACGAGATCGAGGGCAATCAGCTGCGGCTCTACTTCTCGGCCCTGGCCTACACGCTGATCGAGGCCCTGCGCCGCCTGGCCCTGAAAGGGACCGAGTGGGCCCAGGCCCAGGTCGACACCCTCCGGCGCAAGCTGTTCAAGATCGGCGCCATCGTGCGCATCAGCGTACGCCGCATCCGGCTGCAGATGAGCTCGGCTTACCCCTGGAAAGATCTTTACACGCGCGCCTTCAACGCCCTGCGCTGTTGAAGACCGCGACCGACTCCGACAACCGCACTTCGACCTCACGGAAGACTTACCCCGCGGCCAAGCCACGCGCAAAATCGCCTCCAAAACATAGCGCAAGCCAGGCCGGAGTTACAAAACGCCGCCATCGAACCACGCCACGTTCAAATAAAGACCCAACAGGTCGCGACGAACTCCAACACCCCGCAAAACTCAACACCTGTGAGAAATGCGGGCTAACCCCTTCTACCGCGATCTCGTTCCGGCCTGACCTGGTTCGCTGAACGTTAACCTCACGCGGGCCCTGCCGGGACTATAATTCCGGTGCCTCGCTGTCAGTTGCTATTCGTAAACGGCGAGGGTGGAGTCTCTTATGACTACAACCTCCGCTGCAACGCCCGGTCCTTCTCCTGTCGCACTCCTGATCGGCGAGGATGCCGAAGTCGAATCGGCCCTGGCCGGTGTCCTCAATCCGCAGGGCTGGCGGATACAAAAGGCCTCCAACACCGATGAGGCCTTCGCCCTGGTCAAGTCGGTCCCCTTCGATCTGGTTATCACCGGCAGACACACCTCCGGGCACGAGGACGTCGCAGTCCTCCGCAGAATCCGCGGCGTGCGGCTTCACACGCGCATGATCATCCTGGCCGATGAGAGCACGCCCGCCGATGCAGTCGAATCGATGCGCGAATACGCTTTTGGATATCTTTCCAAGACGTTCTCTATGGACTCATTGCAGGAGATTGTGCAAATGGCACTGGACTCG
>DATAQX010000400.1:0-2843 GCA_036264455.1 Silvibacterium sp.
GACAGCACGTATCATCCCGTTTTCGTAGACCAAAAGAACACGGCCATGGAGATGATTCTCCACGGCCAGCGCATCGCCACCAATGGCGACGTGCGCCTGATGCCAACGCCCGAGCAGTGGGACCTGGTGGCCACCCTCAAAGGACGCCACGCCGATAAGGAGAACAACCGGCTCACCGCTGACCTCGCTTTCCCGACCTTCGATCTCAGCTACACCCTGGAAGTCTCAGCGGAACCAGGCGGCGTGAAGGTCAGCATCAATCTCGACAAGCCGCTGCCGCAGAAACTGGCCGGGCGGGCGGGCTTCAACCTGGAGTTCCTGCCCTCGATCTACATGGGCAAGGCTTACCTGGTGGACGGAACCAAAGCCGGCATCTTCCCGCGAACGCCTAACGATCCGATGGTGAAGGTGCTGCCACTGCCTGATGAACCGAAAAAGGCGTACTACCTGGAGGACTGGGACAAGGCCAAGGGATACACTCAGCCGCTGCCGTTCGCCGAGGGCAAGAGCATCACTCTGGGGGTCGACGACGCGCTGGCACGGGTCAACGTCGTGTCGGATACCGCGGACCTGATGCTGTTCGATGGACGCAACCGCGCGCAGAACGGCTGGTTCGTGCTGCGTTCGCTGATCCCATTGGGCAAGACCACCGGCGCCATCGTGTGGCACATCAGGCCGGATGTGATTCCGAACTGGACGCGGCCGCCGATGATTGCGCACAGCCAGGTTGGTTATGCGCCGGGTTTCTCCAAGGTGGCGGTGCTCGAACTCGACCCGAAGTACAACGGCCCCAGGACGGCCAAAGTGCTGCGCCTGATGGAGGACGGATCGTACAAGCAGGTGTTTGAGGGGCCCATAACACCTGCAACGCCCTGGCTGCGGTACGTCTATTCGAAATTCGACTTCACCCCGGTGAAGGACCCCGGCCTTTATGTCATCGAGTACGCAGACCAGCGGACGGCGCCCTTCCCCATCTCCAAGGAAGCCTACGCGAATATCTGGCAGGACAGCCTGGACCATCACCTCGCGGAGCAGATGGATCACGTTTCCGTTCGCGAAGGATACCGCGTGTGGCACGGTGCTTCGCATCTGGATGATGGCCGTATGGCGCCCGTGGTTGGGGACCAGTTCGACGGCTGGAGTCAGGCTACGGCGACGGACGGGAAGTACAAAGGCGGCGATCACATTCCTGGGATGAACGTGGGCGGCTGGTACGATGCCGGCGACTTCGACCTCGAGGAGCCTGCGCAACTAAGCGTGATTCAGAGTCTGGCTCTGGCGTATCGCGAGTTCGATCTCAAGTACGACGAGCTTACGGTGGATGAAGCCGCGCGCGAGGTTGAGATGCATCGTCCCGATGGTGTGCCGGATACGGTGCAGCAAGTCAAACACGGCGCACTGCTCATCCTGGCGCAGTTCCACAATATCGGCCACGCCATCCGCGGCACTCACGAACCAGATCTGCGCCAGTACACGCACCTGGGCGATGGAGCGTCGAAGACCGATGGCCGCATCTATGACCCGAAGCTCGGTCCGAACGAAGTGAAAGGCGGCTACTCCGGCAAGCCGGACGACCGCTGGATTTTCACCACGAATAACCCGTATTTCCAGTGGAACGCCATCGCAGCGCTGGCTGCAGCGGCCGATGTGCTCAAAGGCTGGGACGATGCGCTAGCGAAAGACTGCCTCCAGACCGCGATCAAAGCATGGAACGACGAGAAAGCTCACCCAACGCAGAATCCGCTGGGCGGCGGCTTTGGCGGAGCGGCTCCAGCTGGTGCTCCCGGAGGTGGCGTGCTGGGCGCGTCTCAGGGCGTGGTGTCAGGCGCTCAAGCGCGCAGCAGCTCGGGCGCTGCGCCGAGTTCTGGCACGACCAGCGCACAAGCGGCTCCGCCGACCGGCTTCGGCCGTGGCGGCTTTGGCATCGCACAGGAGTGGGCTGCAGCTCTGGAATTGACCATTGCCACGAATGGAGCCGAGCCCTACAAGTCCCGTCTGAAGGAGTTGTTCCCTCAGATGATCACCCCGCAGCAGATGAGTCTCCGTGGTTGGACGGCAGTCCGAGCATTGCCTTATCTGGACGCGAGCGCCAAAGATCAAATGCGGGAAGCGGTGAAGACATACATGGCGAATCTGGACAAGCAGTTGGACGCCACCCCGTTCGGCGTGCCCCCGAGCCTGGGCACCTGGGGCGGATCGGGCGCCGTGGTTGACATGGCCATCCGGATGTACTTTCTGCACAAGGTCTTTCCGGATCTTGTGGGCCCCGAATATACACTTCGCGCCGTCAACTACATTCTCGGCACGCATCCGGTATCCAGCACTTCGTATGTAGCCGGCGTCGGTACGGTCTCGAAGACGAAGACGTACAGCAACAACCGCGCCGACAACTCTTACATTCCGGGTGCCGTGATTCCGGGATACATCATCATCAAGCCGGATTTTCCGGAGTGTATCGACGACTTCGGATTTCTCTGGTTCGAGGATGAGGCCGTGGTGGCGGGCTCGGCGAGCTGGATTGTCGCCGGCAATGCTGCGGAAGCGATCGTCGCAGAGCCGAAGTGAGAGCAAAATTTGGAGAGGCTGGTTAGATTGCTGGAAGGGCGAGGACTCTATCCGCCAGTCAACTGCTCGCGGATCGTCTGCGCCACGTCGTCGATCGGCGTTTGCCGGCTCAGCTCTTCTACCTGCGGCCGGTCTGCCGCACCTCCAAGGCCAAGTTGCCGAGCGATTTGCCTGTTGAGATCGAGCGCTGCCGTTAGTTCTTTCTCGGTCAATAGAAGAATCTGAAGCATGAGGTGTTCCCGTTCTTCGGACCGTCGCCCGATTCGCACCTGGCGCAT
>DATAQX010000409.1:0-5017 GCA_036264455.1 Silvibacterium sp.
AACGTCACTGTGGCTCAGAGGCGCTTCGCCGAGCACGGAATCAAACTCCTGCCGTACCCTTTCGAGACAATCTGGACGCGAGCTCAAAAGATAAAGAAGCCACGATAGCGCATTCGACGATGTTTCATGGCCGGCAACCAGAAGTTGCATGCTCTCGCTCAGGATGAGCTCATCGCTCATGCCTTCGCCATCGTTGTAACGCGCATCCATCAAAGTCTGCAGCAGATCGTGGCCGGGCGGTTCGTTGCGGCGCTTCTTGATGTATTCGAGCAGAATAGCGTCCACGCGAGTTCGCATGTTTTCGTGTCTGCGCAGTTCGCCCGAGACGGCAAACCAGGGATTCAGATAGGGCTGAAGGGTTTGCCGAACGATGAATTCCTGGACGGTGCAGATGGTATGGCTGACGAGATCGATGTCTTCATCCTTCAACCGCGCGCCAAATAGCGACCTGGCGACCATCGCGAAGGTCATTTTCATCAGCTGGGGGTAGATATCGACCGGGCCACCACGGATCTGTCTGTCGAAATCCCGCAGTGACTCGGCAACGGAATCCTGCATGATTGAGGACAGCGCATCAAGCTGTTTTCGATCGAAGCCCTTCTGAATGAGACGCCGCTGTGTGCGCCAGGCTTCTCCGTGGGTCGTGAGAAGACCTTTCCCCAGGAAGTGGCCCATCCGCTTTACTTGAATTTCGGATTTTTGGTAGTTCTCCGCATTGGTCTTCAACACGTGCTGAATGACAGCGGGATCGATGGTAACGATCGCTTCCTTGAGACCGCCCAAATAGAACCGGAATGTGTCGCCGAAGGTCTCGTTGTACCTGGACAAAACCTGCACCGGATTGCGGGCCATTGCGGGAGAATCCGCAAAGGAGCGAAACCGGGAAACGGCGGGGAAAGGGGTGGATGAGGTCATCCCCAGCCGTCCTGAGCCTTGCCTCGAACCGCAGAGGATTTCATGTCACTTGCAGGAAGTAGTAGCTGGGCCATAGGTAAAAGATGAAATCAGTTTTCGTTCCCCAGTTGCTTCAAAAGGATCAGATGATGCCAGATTGCCCGGGTCATGGTGGGGTGCTGCCGATAGGGAACCCCAAACTCTTCGGCGGTCTCCTTCACTATCCTGGTCAGTGGAGCATAGTGGGTATGGCACACGAAAGGGCACAGATGGTGGACGATGTGATGGTTGAGCCCGCCCGCCAGCCAACCGACAAGCGGGTTTTCCGTGGCATAATCGGCCGTTGTCGCGAAGATGTGATACACGCCGTTGTCAAACTCACCACGGTGTGAGGGAAAGTAGGTGCTGTCGATGGTGTGCGTCGTCTGAAATACGAGCGTTACGGATAAACCGATGACCAAATGGACCAGGAGGAACGCCCCGGCGACCAGCAGAGGCGATTTTCCCAGCACCAGCACCGGCAAGACAAGCATGTACGTGAGGTAGAGGCCTTTGCCAGCAAAGAGAACAGCGTATTCGCGCAGAGGATGTTTGGTGCGTTTCAGATATCCGTGGGTCGGAAAGAAAAAGTGTTGGAAGTCCCTCAAGAACACATAGTCGAGAGAGAACAGCGCGTAGAGGAACAGCGCATAGATGTGCTGGAACCGGTGTAATGGCGCCCGAGATTCATGGGGCGTAAAGCGAAAGATGCCGCGTCCTGAAATGGCATCATCTTCGCCGTGGAGATTGATGCAGGCGTGATGGCCCCGATGATGGAGGATACGCCACATGTATGAGCTGATTCCGCAAAGATCGAAGACATAGTTCAAGGTTTTGTTGACGAGCGACCGGGACGAGATGGCGTTGTGATTGCTGTCATGAGCGATGTTCAGCAAAAGGAATGTCTGCGCGAGGCCGCCTAAAAGGTAAAGGGCAACAAACTTCCATGAATCGGGCCTGAGAGCGTACAGAGCAATCCAGCTGCCCGCAAGGACCGCCAGACCCACAGCGATCTTGACCCACATCGTACGGTCAGCTTTAGGAGAAATGCTCGGGTCGGCAAAAAAGCTATCCAGACGGCGACGTAAGACTTTCGGGAAGGAAGACGCACCGACCGGTTCGTACATTGGCGACGCTGAGGTTTCCGATGGTACGAGATCCGCCGCCTCCGGCTCTTGAGCGATCATTGCTTCGGTTTCGAACGTCACCAGCGCCTCCGTGGCCCTGACCCGGGGCGAAATTGCTCGTGCGCCGCCCACAGCCTCGCATTGCAATTATAGTGCTAGCCCCTTAAGGCGAACCAAGAAAATCCGAAACAAAGCCCAAGCGCCATGCGTCATCCCTGAAAACGATGAAGCATGGCATTATCCAAATGCTTTGTTAACATACAACCACCAATGAACCGTAACAATGGGGCCACCTGCATCGACCATAGAAGATCTGCGGAGCTCCGCAAGTCCTCTTCGCGTCCTGTGCGACAAAAAGAATACCATCCGTTCCTCAGCGGGTCGAGCGATGCTTATGCTGAGAAAAAATCACACGTACATTCTCGCAGTCGGCCCACATTTCAGGTCTGCAATTCGAGACTCAATCGTGTTTAACCTCACTCGCTGGCGAGGGATGTTTCGTTTGCTGACTTGCGTTCTATTCAACCTCGGAGGATCGCTGATTAATGATGGCGTCAATTTTAGGCCACCTGGATAAACTGGCGGATGAGCACCCGGACAAACTCCTTTATTCGTACCTTGACGTAAACGGCGATCCGATCGAAAGCTACACCTACGCGTCGTTCCTGCACCGAGCGCAGGCGATCGCCGGACATTTGCTGAAAGAGCGTCGTTTCGCCGCGGGCGACCGGCTTCTGCTCGCCTACCCGCCGGGGCTCGAAATGATCTGCGCATTCTTTGGTTGCGTGCGCGCCGGATTGATCCCTGTGCCGATCTATCCGCCCAGTTCGCGTGGCTTCCAGAGCGCCCTATACAAGATGGTCCACATCGCAAAGGATTGCCAGGCAGCTGGGATCTTAACGAGCAGAGAGTACCACGCATCCCTCAAGACGAATCTCGCCAGAAGGGGAGTCTCGGCGTCCGGCGTTGACGTAGAATACGTTTCCGGTCTTCCGTGGATCGCGACGGAAGATTTCGTGGATACGATTTCGGACCGAACGGCTGTCGATCCATCGAAGATCTTGTTTCTCCAGTACACGTCGGGTTCGACGATGGAGCCCAAGGGCGTGATCGTAACACACGAAAACATCCTGAATACCTGTCCGCTTGTGATCGACCATCCCGCACCGGTCGTCGTTTCCTGGCTTCCGCAGTATCACGATATGGGACTGATCGGGTGCTATCTATATCCAGCACTGAAAGGTGGCACGACGTACGGGTTCGCTCCCATGGACTTCATTCAGCGGCCGATCCTGTGGTTCGATGCGATAACGACCTACCACGCCACCGCGACGGCTGCCCCCAACTTCGCCTACGATTATTGCCTGCGCGCCGGGAGGCTTTCCAGGGAGAGCCTGGAGGATTGTGATCTCAGCTCGCTTCGCGTATTGATGTGCGCCGCAGAACCCGTAAAGCCGGACACCTACACCCGCTTTCTAGAGGCGTTTCAGTCCTATGGACTCAAGTCCGAGAGTTTCTATGTCGCCTACGGTCTGGCCGAGAATACTCTGGCGGTCTCACTCGGCGGTCGCAACATCGTTTCTGTCAACAAGCGTGCCCTCGCGTTGGGGAAGGCCCGCATGATTACTGAGGTCTCAGAGATCGGCGGGGCCACGCAGATTGTCAGTTGTGGAACACCGCTCCCTGGTCTCGACGTTAAGATCGTGGATCCGGAAGGGCATTTCGCTCTTAAGCCAGAGCACATCGGCGAAATTTGGGTCGCCGGAAGCGGTAAGTGCCTGGGTTACTGGAATAATCCCGAATTGACTCTGAAGCAGTTTCGTGCGCGGCTTGTGGACGATACCCCCTATGACGACGGCTACCTTCGGACCGGCGACACAGGATTTTTCCACGACGGCGAACTCTACCTCTGCGGCCGCATCAAGGACATGATTATTCTCCGCGGGCAGAACTACTACCCACAGGACATTGAGAATGTCGTGGAGAAATCGTCCAGCCTGATCCGGCACAATTGCGTCGCCGCATTTCAGATTCAGGAAGACAGTGAACCGGCGCTGGCAATCGTCGCGGAAGTCAAAAATCCCAGGGCGCTTCCCGAAGCACGAAAGATTGCCGCCGCAGTCCGGAATTATCTCAACATGGAAGTGGCGGTGATTTCTCTCATCGCGCCTCGTGCTATCCCGCGAACGAGTTCGGGGAAAATCATGCGCCATAAGACCAAGCAGATGTGGCTGGAAGGTCAGTTCACCGTTCTTTCCGACTTTTCACGGGAGAAGGACGCTGGGAACTCCCCGTCCGATTCCGACATACATTCCACTTTTGCCGAATTGAAAGCCAGGTACAACCTGACAGGTCTGGAATCGTACAACCTCGTCGAAGCCGGCCTGGATTCCCTGGATCTTGTTGTATTCATGCATGAGCTCAAGGAGCTCCTGAAAGAAAAAGGCGCCGAGATGCTGGCGAGGCAGGTGGATATCGGTGTCATTCAGCGTGTCAGCGTAGCCGAGCTGTTTGGACTAGCCGAACTGCTGGATAGCGCTCCCGAAGAAGCACTCGTTCATCTGCGTCATTCTCTTGCGGCTTTCCGTGAAGAGCAGTGTGCCGCTGAGAGGCAGATGATGAGCAACGACCGGAAGCTCATCTTCGAGCCTCCGGTGACTTCGCCCATGCCCGAGATACCGATGCTGAATCAGGTGCTTCTCACGGGCGGGACCGGCTTCATAGGGCCATTCCTAATGAAGAGCTTGCTGGAACAGACACGGGCCAAGGTCTATGTTCTCGTCAGGTCTTCCGACGAAACGCAGGGCAAGCAAAGACTGAGAGCTGCGATGGAGTCCATGGGACCTAGCGGGGCGGGGCTGATGGAGATGTTCGAGGCCCGCGTGATCCCCGTCTGCGGCGATCTAGGGCAGCCAAAGCTGGGCCTGATGCAGGACGTGTGGGATTTCCTTGCGAGT
>DATAQX010000424.1:0-4002 GCA_036264455.1 Silvibacterium sp.
GGATGGGCGCCCTTCTTATGCGGTGAAAGAAACGGTCCTTCGATGTGGATTCCCAAGGGTCGCGCGACCCCGGTTTCCCGTCCGATCAGCGCGGCCATTCCTGCCAGCGATTTCAGAGTCGCGTCCATGCGAGCCGTGACCGTTGTCGCCAGATACGCGCCGACTCCATGGCGCGCAAGAAATTTTCCCACCGCCGAGAACGCCTCCGGTATTGCTTCCATCACGTCGTGACCGGCGCTGCCGTGGATGTGAATATCAAAGAACGACGGGACCAGCGTGCAGCCTGAAAAATTCAACTGCTCCCCCGAAGGCAGCTCTATGTTCGCGCGCGAATCCATCCGTGCGATGACGCCATCTTCCACTATGACAACAGGATTGGATATCGATTGTTTCGGGGTAATCAGCCGATCGGCTGTAATCACGGTTCTCATCTTTTAAATCTTCTTGTCATCCAACGGTTAATGCCAGCTGGCAATGCCGTCAAGTCTACACTGAATCGAGATGAACACTCCCCGCATCGGATTTCACCTGTCAACTTCGGGAGGCGTTTTCAAAGCCGCCGAACGCGCCCATGAAATCGGCGCGAACACTTTTCAGATCTTTTCTTCAAGCCCGCGCATGTGGCGGCCTGCACGCATCGCTTCAGCCGACTGCGAACAGATGCGCGCTCTGCGCCGCGAATATGACTGCGCGCCGCTGGTTATTCACACCAGCTATCTGGTCAACCTCTGCAGCCAGTCGCCGGAGGTACGAAAGAAGTCCATTGACGCCTTCCGCGGCGAAGTGGAGCGCGCGCTGGCCCTGGGCGCGGAGTATCTAGTCCTCCACCCCGGCTCGTGGCGCGGCCTCACACGCGAGGACGGCCTGCGCCTGGCTGCCGAGTCCATCGCCGAAGCAGCGGACGGTATTCGTCTCGAGGGTATCGACTTCCATATCCTCATCGAAAATACTGCCGGAGCCGAATTCTCACTTGGAGGCAGCTTCGACCAGGTTGCTGAACTCATCGCGCGCCTCAAATCGATTACTCCGGTCGGGGCCTGTCTCGACACGTGCCATTGTCACGTCGCCGGATATGATCTCGTGAGTCCCGAAGGCTATGAGGAGACGGTACGCCTGATCGAGGCAAGCATTGGCTTCGCCGATGTCCGCGTGTGGCATACGAACGATGCGAAGGCCGCCCGCGGATCGAAGCTCGACCGCCATGAGCAGATCGGTTTGGGCACTATCGGTCTCGAACCCTTCCGCCGCCTGCTCAACGACAAACGCTTCTCCCACTGCGCCTTTATCGCCGAAGTACCAGTCGATGAGCCGGGAGACGACGCAAAAAATGTCCTGGCGCTGCAAAACCTGGTTGCCAAACCGCGACAACCTATGGAGAAACAGAAGCCGAGCCAGATCCATGCCCAAGGATGAGTCCGTTTTCGTCCATTTACAATCAAATCTGACATGTCTGTGAATAACGCACCCACGAAGACCGCGCCTGCGGCCCCTGCGGAGCCATCTCCAGCCACATTGCACGAGCCTCGCTATACGCCTGCCGAAATTGAACCGCGCTGGCAGCAGCGCTGGGCCGAGCAGCCCAATCTTTACGGCGCCGAGCCGGCATCGAGCGACAAGCCGAAGTACTACGTGCTTGAGATGCTACCCTACCCTTCGGGCCAGCTCCACATGGGCCATGTGCGCAACTACGCCATTGGCGACGCGCTGGCCCGCTACATGTGGATGCAGGGGCATAACGTGCTGCATCCCATGGGCTGGGACGCCTTCGGCCTTCCCGCCGAGAACGCCGCGATCAAAAATAACACGCCCCCACGCGAGTGGACTCTGCAGAATATCGCCGCCATGAAGCGGCAAATGGAACGCATCGGCCTCAGCTACGACTGGCGCAACGAGATCACCACCTGCCTGCCCGAATACTACCGCTGGAACCAGTGGTTCTTTATCCGCATGTTCGAGCGCGGCCTCGCCTACCGCAAAAAGAGCAAGGTCAACTGGTGCCCGGAGTGCTGCACCGTTTTGGCCAACGAGCAGGTCATCAATGGGCGCTGCTGGCGGCACGAAGACACGATCGTCGAGCAGCGCGACCTGGAGCAATGGTTCCTGCGCATTACCGATTATGCGCAGGAACTGCTCGAAGACCTCGGAAAACTCGATGGCTGGCCGGAAAAAGTCCGCACCATGCAGCGCAACTGGATCGGCCGGAGCGAAGGCGCGGAGGTAACGTTCGATGTCGAGGACGCAGCGAGCGTTCCCGATGACGAACTCGCAACGCGGCATGCCGGAACCGCTGTCCTGCCTGCGCGCGAGGACGTGAAATCCTCAGATAAGAAAATCACCGTTTTCACGACACGCATCGACACCATCTTCGGCGCAACCAGCGTCCAGCTTGCGCCTGAGCATCCGCTGGTGAAGGAATTCGCCGCAGCTAACTCAGCCCTCGGAGACGAAGTCTCCGCGCTTTTAGAGCAGCAGAAGAAGGCACGCGAGACCGGTGACATCGGAGCCATCGAGAAGCATGGCGTTTTCACCGGCCACTACGCCATCAACCCGTTCAACGGCGAGCGGCTGCCTATCTGGGTGGCCAACTACATCCTGCTCGACTACGGCACAGGAGCCATCATGTCCGTGCCCGCGCACGACGAGCGCGATTACGAGTTCGCGAAGAAATACGGTCTCGAGACGCGCATTGTCATCCTTCCGCGCCGGACTCTTGATTCAACAACGGGCGATCGGGCAAACGGAAGCATCGACGAGCCCATGATTCCGTATACCGCCGAGGACAGCCTGCTCATCAATTCCGGCGAATTCAATACCCTCGGCAACAAGGAAGCGCAGCAGAAAATGGCTGCCTTCGCCGAGGAAGAGGGATTTGGCAAGGCCACGGTTACGTATCGCCTGAAAGACTGGGGCATCAGCCGCCAGCGCTACTGGGGCACGCCCATCCCCATGCTCTATTGCGAAAAGGACGGCATTGTCGCGGTTCCCGACGATCAGCTTCCCGTACTTTTGCCCGAGAATGTCGAGATCACGCAGCAGGGCGGATCGCCGCTCGCCCGTCTGCCGGAGTTCGTCAACGCCACCTGTCCGAAATGTGGAGGCCCCGCGCGCCGCGAGACCGATACCATGGACACCTTCGTCGATTCCTCCTGGTACTTCTATCGCTACACGAGCGCGAAGGACGACAAGGCCCCATTTGACACCGCCGCAGTTGCATATTGGTTCCCAGTTAACCAATACATTGGTGGAGTTGAGCATGCCATCCTGCATCTTATCTACTCCCGCTTCTGGAGCAAGGTGATGCGCGACCTCGGACTCATCAAGAACGATGAACCCGTTGAGCGCCTCTTTACTCAAGGCATGGTCATCAAAGACGGCGCTAAGATGTCGAAATCCAAAGGCAACGTTGTCTCGCCGGACGAGATGATCGCCCGCTACGGCGCCGATGCGGCGCGCGCCTACTCTCTCTTTGCTGCTCCGCCCGACCGCGACCTCGACTGGCAGGAGGATGGCGTCGCCGGAGTGAGCCGTTTCCTCGGGCGCGTCTACCGGTTTGTGATCAGGTACGCCGATCGCGCCAGGAAGGCTGAAGCAGTCTCCTCCGTGCCAACATCGGCAACATCGCAGGCACTCCTGCGCAAGCTTCACCAGACTATCCGCAAAATCACCGTGGATTTCTCCGGGCGCTGGCACTTCAACACCTGCATCGCGGCTATTATGGAGCTGGTCAACACGCTCACCGCTGCCGAAACGGCCATCGCTGCGGGCGAAGTGCCGGATGTGGTGCTGGCTGAAATCGTGCGCGATCTTGTTTTGCTGCTCGCGCCCTTCGCGCCCTATCTCTCCTTCGAGTTATGGGAGAAAATCGGCGAACAGGGCGATCTGCTTCGCGCACCGTGGCCAAAATATGACGAAGCCCTCGCCCGCGAGGACGAGATCGAGGTTCCCGTGCAGGTCAACGGGAAGCTGCGCGCCGTAATACGCGTCGCCGCCGGAACCGACGAG
>DATAQX010000460.1:0-3054 GCA_036264455.1 Silvibacterium sp.
CGCTCGCGGCCATCGCGCACCATTTGCGCCACTCCGGTCGTCTTCGTAAAGCGGTCGCCAGTGAGCGACATTTCCATGGTAAGAACATTGTGGGGATTGAAGCCGGGATTAACCCCGCGCAGAGCAATGAAGGTGCGGATCAGCAGCGCCGCGCCAATCAACAATACCAGCGCCAGCGACACTTCGCTGATCACCAGCAGCGACCGCGCCTTGCCCTGGCGGAATCCCGTGCCCGAGCGGTTGCTGCTCTCCTTGAGAGTGCTGTTCAGATCGGGGCTGGACGCGCTCAGCGCAGGGAAGAGCCCGAAGATTATGCCCGTGAAAAGTGAGACGCCGAGGGTGAAAGCGAGCACCCGCCAATCGATGCCCACAGCGGCTCCATTCTCGCCGATGCGGGGAATGCCTCCCGGGCTGACGGCCAGCAGCGCGCGCACGCCGATAAAGCCAAGGATGAGGCCAAGAATTCCTCCCGTCAGCGCAAGCAGAAGGCTTTCGGTCAGAAGCTGGCGAATGATTCTGCCCCGGCCCGCGCCCATCGCAGCACGAATAGCAAACTCGCGCCGGCGTCCCGTGGCACGCACCAGCAGCAGGTTGGCAACATTGGCACAGGCGATCAACAAGACGAAGCTGACGGCTCCCACAAGCACCAGCAATGACGTCCGCACATCGCTGACGATGGAGTCGCGCAGCGGTTGCACCGCGAATCCCTGCTGCGGATTGGTGCCCGGGTAGCGACGGCGAAATTGATCCGCAGCCACTTTGAGCTGGGCGTTGGCCTGCGCCAGCGTGATGCCGGGTTTGAGCCGTCCGGCGGCCATGAAATAGTGAGCCTGATCATTACTGTTGGGATCGAACTGGAAGGGCAGCCACAAATCGGCGACCGGATCGGAATCGAAATCCTTTCCAAGCACACCAACGACCGTGTAGGGCTCATTGCCGAGCGAGATAGCCGTTCCGATGATCTGCGGATTGCCGCCGAACCTGCGTTTCCACAGGCCGTAGCTCAACACGACTATCTTGCCGCCGTTAGGCCTGTCTTCCTGCTCGGTAAAGGTGCGCCCCAGCATTACCGGCGCGCCGAAGAGCCGGAAGTAGGCTTCCGTCACGTGCAGGCCATGCACCTGCTCCGGCTTGTCGCCGGTAAGGTTGAACCCCGGACCGCCAAAATCATAAGCGGCCGCATCCTGAAAGACGCTTGTCTGCTGCTGCCAGTTGTGAAATTTGGTGACGGAGGCAACCGGATCGCTGCCCTCCGGATAGGTATTCATAAACTGAACGATCCGGTCCGGCTCGGGATACGTCAGCGGCTTGAGCAGTACCGTGTTCACGACGGTGAAAATGGCTGTGTTCGCACCAATGCCCAGCGCCAGCGCTGCAATGGCGGCAAGGGTGAAGCTGGGATTGTTGGCAAACATGCGGAGCGAATGCTTGAGGTCGTTGAAGAGATTGCCCACGGGTCGGCTCCGCAAGAACAGGAATATGTTTGATCTGGCCTAGATAGACGGGATACGTGCGAAAAACGCGTATGGTTCCCAGGCGCAGATTCGTTGGAACCGTAAGCCAGCCCCCTCACTTTACAGGTTTTGCCTGTCCATCGCGAAAGGCACCGTCTATCAATGCCCGCATCTGCCGCGAAGCCTGCCTGGCGACGCGAGCCTGCTCCCGGCCCAGTTCCGCCTGCTGACTGCCCAGAGCTGCCTGCTTTATGCCAAGCTCTGCCTGCTGCCCTCCTACGACCGCCTGCTTCTCCGCTATTTTTGCTTCCGCTGCCCCGAGTTTTCCCTGCAGCTCGCCAAGCCGGGCCTGCACCTCTGCCAGATTCACCTGCGATACCTCCTGCGTCTTCAGCGCCTGCAATTCCTTCAGCGAATCCTCCGTGCCGGCGAGTGCCTTTGCAAGCTCCGCCGGGGATAATTTCACCTTCGATTGCTCCTCGCCCAAAGTCGCCTGCTGCTCGCCCAAGGCAGCTTGCGAGGCTCCCAAAGCTGCCTGGCGCTGTCCCAGCTCCTCCTCCGGCTTGAATAGTTCTCTGCTTTTGGCGATCAAGGCGGGATCCGTGATCACATAGGACTTGCCGTTGCGCTCCACCCATATGTAATCGCCTTGCATCGTGCGCCGAACCCTTGTGAATTCATCGCCGAAATTTCCCTGGCCCATGACGTGGCTGTTGGTTCCGCTGATGACTGCGTATGACTCCTTGTCATCGTCGTTGTAGCTGAACGTCTCCGAGTCGCTCTGCCGCATGTCGGAATTACTGGCAGTTGAGTTGCCGGAGGATGGAGCGGATGTGCTCTGACTCGCCGTCGACTGTGCGGCAACCTGGAGACTGAATGGGACCGCGGACACCCTCGCAACCCTGATCATCGCGGCTGGCTTCGGTGACGGCACGGCAACATAAACCATAGGCGTCTCCGGCACGACCGGAGCCGGAGCCTTCGGCACTACTACTGTAGATACATTGGCCGTTGGCTCGTCCATGGTTTTCGGAGGGAGTGCGACCACCTGAGCAGCCTGAACGCGCACCAAAGAAGTAGCCGCGGCCAGCGCAATCGGGACCAGCACCGCTGCAGTCACGGCGTGACGTCTGCTGCCCAAAAAGGCAAGCCGAAACGTACGGTCGTTGAGAATGCGCTCGATACGTCTCTGAATATTGCTGGAGCGCGCCATCCCCACTCCGGCGCTCACTCCAATCAGGCTGCGGCGCGGCATGGCTGCGAATTCGAGCAGAACCTCGGCGTAGGAGGAGCGATCCTCAATCTCGGCCATCGCAGCACGATCGCTGATCGCCTCGCCCAGATCGGCGAGCTTGTGCTTTAACCACCAGCCCAATGGGCTGAACCAGACGAGCGCAGCATAGAGCGACGCGAGCAACTGGAGATAGAAATCCCCCTGACGAATGTGCGCCCGCTCATGCGCAAGAACAAGTCTCAGCTTGGCTCTATCCCATTCGGTATAGTTTGCCGGCAACACAATTCCAGACCCGATGGTGACGGGGCTCTGAAGGGAAGCGCTGATGCGAACCGAGGCCCGCGGCTCAAGGATGGGTGATGCACG
>DATAQX010000465.1:0-7751 GCA_036264455.1 Silvibacterium sp.
AGCGTCAACTGGATTGACACCGGCGCCTGCGCCGTCGCTGAAATGGTCTACAACCTCGCAGCACAGGCAGGTGTGGAAATCACGCCGGACATGGCCACCTGTCTGTACACGGCCGTCCTGACCGACACGGGCTCGTTTTGCTATTCGGGCACCGACGCCCACACTTTTGAGCTGGCCAGCGACCTGGCGCGGCGCGGCGCAAATCCCGCGCTTATTGCCCAGCGTACGTATTTCTCGAATCCCACTTCCAAGATGCTTCTGCTCGGCCGCGCCCTCTCCAACCTGAAGCGCGAAGGCCGCCTCGCCTGGATGTGGATCACTCAGGATGACATGCTGCGCACCTCAGCCGCCGAAGAAGACTGCGAAGGCCTGGTGAACTACGCTATCGGCATCGCAGGCGTCGAGGTTGCCGTATTTCTGCGCGAACTCCCCAACCATCGCGTTCGACTTTCAATTCGCAGCAAGGGAGAACTTAACGTCGCGCGCATTGCCGAGCGCTTTGGCGGGGGTGGACATCAGCACGCCAGCGGCTGCACCATTGACGGACCGCTGCCGGCCGCAGCTGATCACATCCTCGACCATCTTCGCGAATGCATGCGAAGCTCAATCCACGAATTTGCCTAATGCTTCTCCTTCTCCCGGTGGTCTGCTCTCCTAATGTTCTGAATCAAGGCATCGCCTCCGGGACCTTTGCGCTATTTCCTCGCTCAATCTGTTAGCCTTTACCCGGAACTACCTGACAAACTGTGGGCATCTCTTCCAGAATCAAAGCGTACTCTTATAGTCCCACCAGTCTGCTCACTCGCTTTCCCGCTCTGGGAACAGTGCTTGAAGTGGCAACGCTCTTTATCCTGACTTCATTTTTTCTTTTTTACGGTCTCATCCCCATCTTCGGCGGGCCGGGCCTCGGCCTGTTAGGCGCCGACGAGCCTCGCTATGCGCAGGTCGCGCGCGAAATGCTCGCGCGCCATGACTATGTCACGCCGATCCTGTGGGGCCAGCCCTGGCTCGAGAAACCTGCGCTTTACTACTGGCGCGCCATGTTCGCCTTTCGCGAGTTCGGCGTTCATGACTGGGCCGCTCGGCTGCCCTCGGCCAGCTTCGCCTTCATCCTCGTCATACTCATCTACCTGCACATCCGCCGCTTCCGTCGCGGAGGCCAGCTCGACGCCGCGCTTATCACCGCATCCTGCGCCGGCATTATCGCCTTCGCGCGAGGAGCCTCGACGGACATGCAGCTCGCCGCTCCTTTTTGCATCGGCATGCTCGGCTGGTATGCCTGGTATGAGACGGACAGCAAATTCTGGCTCTTCGATCTCTATTTTTTCGTTGGCGCTGCGACCCTCGCCAAAGGGCCGGTGGCACCCTTTCTGGCCATCGTCATCATCGTGGTCTTCGCCGCCCTGCGACGAGAATGGTCGATCCTGCGCCGCAGTATCTGGTGGCCAGGAGTCATCCTCTATCTCGCCATGGTGCTGCCATGGTTCATCGCCGTACAAAAGCGCAACCCAAATTTCCTGAAAATATTCTTCCTGGAACACAATCTCGAACGCTTTGCCACCAGCCGATTCCAGCACGAGCAGCCCTTCTGGTTCTACCTTCCCATCGTCTTTCTGGCCCTGACTCCGTGGGCCGTGCTAGCCATCGCCGCCTTCAGCGATGCAGTGCGCCAATCCATCGCCGAATGGAAGGCGCGTCGCGCGAAATACCACTATATGGGCAACTTTCGGGCCGGCGATGCCTTTCCTGAGTTTCTGGTCCTTTGGGCGCTCATTCCCATCATCTTTTTCTCCTTCTCGCAGTCCAAACTTCCCGGCTACATCCTTCCTTCCATCCCGCCACTCACCATTCTCACTGGCGATTACCTCAACCGTATGCGAGAGCGGGGCCTGAAGCCGTGGCTGCTCATCACCCATGCCCTGCTTACCGGAGTACTCACTGCCTTCGTCATCCTCCTGCCGCTGCATCTCCAGCACCCTGAGGCCCTTCCGCCCTTCAATGCCATCCTGGCCGGAGGCATGACCGGCTTCGCCACCGCAATCTTTATTCTCATCACCGTCTACCGCTTCGGCCTCAAGCGTCTGCGCATCGCCACCATGGTTCCCATGGTGATCATGCTCATCTTCCTCTTCGGGGTAGGCCCCTTCTTCGGCATCCGCGCCCTTGCCAATACCAAGCGGAATATCGCCCTCATCGACCTCACCTACTCGGCCCGCCCCCTGGCAAAGATCCTCGCGCAGATCTCCCCGGCCGATGGAACTGTAGCGGTCTATAAGGTCCGGCGCGACCTCGAATATGGCCTCTCCTTCTATCGCGATGGCCGTGTCCTCAATTACGAACAGGATGGCGTTCCACCCCAGCAGCACATTCTGGTAGTTCGTGAATCCTACATCGAGGAATTACGTCCTTTGCTTAAAGGAAGGACATACGAGCCTCTTTTCACGTATCCTGCTCAGAACCTGGTGGTGTACGCTGTTTCAGCGCATCAGTAGCCTGATACGCAGACGGGAATCTGCCGTCAGGCAAAAATTATTTCTTAAGCAAAACCGTGTCCGCTGCGCCGGCTCTCGTTGATCCCTGCGCGTCAATCTTCACACCTTGTCAGGAATCAGCATGACTCCGGCCCTTCAACTCGAGATCCTCGACCTCCGGCACTTCTCGGCAGCCAGTCTGCGCCCACTGCTAGAGGCTGAAGCCCGCCTGTGGAGCGAGCGCCTCGAATGGGACTACCGCGCCTCCGCCGACCTGCTGTTGCAATATCTCGATTCGCGCGTGCTGCCGGGTTACGTCGCCGTTGAGAATGGTCGCGTCGCCGGCTACCTCTTCTGCGTCTATGAAGAGCGCAAAGCCGTGATCGGAGATGTCTTTGCTATCAAGCCGCAGAACTCTGAAGCCTCCGCAGCCGACATCGAGTTGCGATTGCTTGAGAGCCTGATTGAGCTGCTCCAGAATTCCCCCGGCGTCGAACGCATCGAATCGCAGCTTCTCCTGCACCCGCGCGGCATGCACGCCAGCGCATTCCGCGCAGCGGGATTTCAGATTTACAGCCGCCTGTTTATGCGGCTCGATCTGTTCGCGTTTTCCGCCGACCCCGCTCCGTCATCCCTGCCCGGGGACCTCGTCATGCGCCCCTGGCACGAGGACGACTTCAACGCCGCGGCCCATCTTATCTCCGCGGCTTACCAGAGTCATCTCGACAGCCACATCAACGATCAATACCGATCCGTCGCAGGCTCGCTTCGGTTCCTCCACAACATTGTGCGCTTTCCCGGCTGCGGACTATTCGACGCATCGGCTTCGCGCGTGATCGTCCATTCGGGGAGCAACGAGATCGCCGCAATTCTACTCTGCTCGCGCGTGCGCGAAGACGTGGGGCACATCACGCAGCTCTGCGTCGCCAAGGACAGCCGAAGTCTTGGGCTGGGCCGCATCCTCATCGATGCCTGCGCGGCGTATTTGAAGACACAGGGCTTCCGAGCCCTCACCCTCACCGTTACCGAAGCCAATCAAAATGCAGTCGAACTCTACCGGCATGTGGGCTTTGAGGTTACCCACAACTTCGACGCCATGCTCTGGGAGAAGGAGAGTAGCTGAGACGTGGGTAGCTAACCGCTTCTTCGTTACCCAGCTACCTTCTGATCAGCCACATCACCCAGCTCGCCACAATCACTGCCCCGACAAACATGGACCAGCAGTAAAGCCCGTAGCGGACCATGGCTTTTGGTGCAGACCGCTGCGTGATCCCGAAGACCGTGGAGGCAAAGGTTGCGAAAAGCAATACAGAGGAAAAGTGCGAGGGAGCGAACATTTAGACCTTCCTGCCAATACGCAGGTTGTGCGCGTCTACGGCCGCGATAAAATTCAGCAATCCCGCCACAACTACGAACTTCGTCCCATAGTCGGCTGTCGCAACCTGCACCGCGCCATGTCCGAGATCGAAAATCCGTCCCAGTGCATAGAGCAGCCCGTTGCCCAGGTTGCCGGCAAAGCCCAGCATGTCCAGTATGTCGCCGGTATTCATCACATACAGCTTGCCCTGCATCGCCAGTCCCATCCAGAACATGGATGTGATCGAAATGAACAGCAGCAGCCCGCGCACCCAGCGCCCGGTCAATAAGTGACCAGCACCCGGAACCAGCCAGCCTAAAATAAGCGCCGAGTAAAGAAAGCCCTGCGAGGTCGTTTGCGTCTTCGCGGGCACTTGAACTTTGGAAGCCATCTCTACTTTGACTATAGCTAAAACGCAGGGATCAGGGAACAGGGACCAGCTCAATGTATGCCAGCCTGCCCTCGGTGAATGACCTTTCAATCATTAAATAAAATGGTGGCAGAGGAATTGAGGTACACGATGGAATATAACCTGGAAGACACCGTATCGCTTCTCACTCGCACCCCAGGCGCCCTCGACGCACTCCTGCGCGATCTGCCGGAAACGTGGACGCTCCGGAATGAAGGTGAAAACACGTGGAGCGCATTTGAGGTGATCGGCCACCTGATTGCCTGCGAGCGAACGAATTGGATGCCGCGCGTCAGGCTTATCCTGGAATTCGGCGAGGACCGGCCCTTCACGTTTCTCAGCGCAGGACGATTCTCGGAGATGCAGGGGAAGTCTCTGGGCCAATTACTGGATGAATTTGCCCGTGTGCGGTCAGAGAACTTGAACGAGCTGCGCGCTTTGCATCTAAGCCAGGATGATCTCGCGCGGCGCGGGCAGCATCCTGACCTTGGAGCCGTCACCTTATCGCAACTACTGTCCACATGGGCGGTCCACGATCTGACTCATCTCCACCAGATTTCACGAACTATGGCGGATCAGTATCGCGAAGCCGTCGGTCCGTGGATCAAATATCTCGGAGTGCTGCAGTGCGCGGGCCACAGCGTTAAAGACTGATCCCTAAATCCTTACCAAATCCTGCTGTACACGTCCGGTTGCCACTGCGCGCTCCGGCGTCGCAATCATGTTCAACTCGCTGCGAATCCCGAAGTCCTTGAGATAAATCCCCGGCTCGACCGAGAAACAGGTGTAAGGCAGAATCAGGCGCTCGTCATGTGTCTCCAGGTTGTCAAGATGCGCACCGTTGCCATGCAGCGTGTTGCTGATATTGTGTCCCGTCCGGTGCGTGAAAAACCTGCCAAACCCGGCCTCATTGATCACAGCCCGAGCCGCATCGTCCGCCTGCCATCCCGCGATCGGCTCTCTGCGGTAGAAGGCATCTTTCACCACCTTCACCGCCGCATCGCGCGCGTCCCTTACAACTTCGAATACTTTGTGTTCTTTTTCCGATGGCTCACGCCCAACGACGCCTGTCCAGGTGATGTCGTAGTAACAGCTTCCCGGTAGATTCTTGCGCGCCCAGATGTCGATGAGCACGAAGTCTCCATCTTTGATCTCTTTGGCGATTGACTCCGTCGGCTCATAGTGCGAGTCCGCGCTGTTGGCGTTCACTGACACATTCGGGCCGTTCTCCCACACCAGACCCGCACGCCGCATGGCTTCCTGAAACCACAGCACCATATCGTATTCCGTCACCCGCACCGAACTGCCATCTGCCGGACGGACCCGGCGTCCGATCTCGCGAAAGCCCTCGGCGAGAATTTCGTCCAGTGCCTTCTGCGCTTCGTAGTGGCTGGTGATCTGCGCCTCGGTCAGTACCGCTTCAAAGCGGCTCACCAGATCTGCCGAACTCACTACCGTCTTGCCCATTTCGCGCAGCACTTCCATCGTGCCGGCGTCCAGCATCGAGACATACATGATTGCATTGCGCGGCGAGTACTGCATGGCAATCTTCTCGTAGGGAGCGAGCATCGCATCCAACCCCGTCTCCAGCTCCTGCCACGACGAATACACGCCTTTTGACCCCGGCAAGGTATCCAGGCGACCGGATTCGATGCGGTGCACCAGCTTGCGCGGCTCGCCCGCGGCGGGAATCGCGTAATACCAGCGTCGCGTTACGTGCGCGCCTTCAGGCAGTCCGAGAATCGAATAAGCAATGGGATCGCGATGGTGGTGGTCGTAGAAAAGCCAGGCATCGAGCGCCTGTTCGCGGAGAGCCGCTTGAATCGCATCGATCTGCATTCGAAGCTCCTGTAAGACTCACCAAGTTTATCCGAAGCCCGTTGAGCCCACGCAAATTGCTTTCGCTGCGTCCACCCGGCAGTATAAGCTCAAGGTTCTCACCCATCCTGCGGGAGAAAATCAAGCGCTGAGGCAACTTTGAATGAGGATCAGAATGGCAGTGATTGCTTTCATCATGGGCCTGATCGGCATTTCAACCATGATGGCGTCGAACCGCTTGCAACATCTTCGTGCCGTGGACTCAGTTCAACTCATCGCCACAGGCATGTGCTTCGGCATTGCCATTGTGCTGGCGTCTCACGGTAGAAAAGCTGGCTAATCCATGCAGCTGCCGTGCCCAGCCGCTACTTCCTGCCGTGAGCTGTCTCTGCCATCGCCTGATCCAGCATCGTGTACAGCTTGCTGTAGTCAGTTACCTCAGTGTAAGGAGCAGCTCCACCCGTCCGGTCAGTCACAACCCAGACCGTGGGCGTTTGATGCACACCCAGCCGTTCTCCCAGCGCATAGTCGGCCTTCACTTCGTCAGCCAGCTTCCCCTGCGGATCGATCACGAAAGGAAGCGCCACGCCATGCTGCTGCGCGAACTTCTCCGTAAACGCCCGTAGATCGTCCTTAGTCTCGATGCTGATCTGGTTCGCGAAAACCGCGTCGCGGTATTCGTTGCCCAGCTTCTTCGGCAGCGTGTCAAACCACCGCCCGTTCACCGCCGCCTGAAAGCTCCAGACGTGCATCTGCAGCGGAAAATCATGCCTCAGCCAGGGGATATGGTATTTGGCGGCTGCATCCTTGATCGTCGGATTCTGCCGCGCGCACATCGGACACTCCAGGTCGGCAAACTCGATCAGCGCCACATGCGAGCCCGTGGGAGGCTTCAGCGTAGACATGTCATGCTGAGCATGGCTTATCTGTGGGCCCAGCGCGAGAAAGATTCCGGTAAGCGAAAGCAGAACGTTGCGTAGCATAGTGATTGATTTAATTTTATCGCTTCAGCGCGGTCGTCCGCGAGTCCTGACGTCTAAATAGAATTAGACGAAGCCGAAAACCAACAGGCGCAAGCCTATAGGAGAAAAACAAAGTACATGCGATTCCTGATTGCGTTCCTTGCCCTCGCCGGCATCGTTGTTTCCACTCTGGCTCTGCGTGTCCACTACTCAAACGACGTGCAGCCCTGCGACATCAACGCTCACTGGGACTGCGGCATTGTCAACCACAGCCGCTACGCTGAGCTGAACCACGTCCCTGTAGCCGTCATCGGAATCGCCGGCTATTTCGTTCTCGGTCTGCTTGCTCTGCTGCGCCGCCGCGCCCTCACATTCATCGCCGTACTCATCGGCATGGGCTTCTCCCTGTATCTCACCAACATCGAAGCCCACAAACTCGAAGTCTGGTGCCTGTACTGCGTCATATCCCAGGGGATCATGGCCTTGATCACGATCTTCTCGCTGCTCTGGCTGTTCATTGGCCGGCGCAAGACGGCCGCCTGACCGGGGGCCTGCGTCGGAGGATTTTCCCGCTTGACTATTCACACGCGCGACCCGATCAGCTTTCGCTGGTACCTGTTTCTGCTGGCCTTTCTCATTCTGCCGAATCTCCCGTTGCTGCTGGCTGCGCATCCGCTCAATCTGCTGCTGCACGGAACCATCAACCTCGATTATTTGCTTGTTGGTCTGGTCTC
>DATAQX010000472.1:0-2415 GCA_036264455.1 Silvibacterium sp.
GAGAGTGGTTGAGCCGGCATGTTAGGGATGGTAGGAAGGTTGAAAAAGCGCCATCGGCGGACCCTTGCAAGCACGAAAAAGCCACCCGGCAACAGGGTGGCTTTTTCTTTAGGGAGAATAGTTCCAACGGAGGCAAGGCCATCAGAACTTTCTTGGCGTCATAGTATGGGCGGCCTATGGGGGTGTCAAGGCCAAATCATTTTTGCTGTAAATGGCAGATTTTAGGGCATTTGCTCGAACAGCCACGGCAAGGGTTACCATCTGGGAACTTCACCTTTTATTCGCCACAGCCTGCATCGCTCTCCAAGTAAACTACGCGGATTGTGCGTTTTACTCGAGAAGCTGCACCAGCCTTGGTTCAATTTGGGACAGGGATCACCGTAGCTGGTCGTCCACAAGCAGTCGCGCGTCTGCCACACTTCAGTCTTGCTCACCGCAAATTGAGCTTGATGAACTCCATGTCCTCCATCGAGGAGGCCGACTTCCCCCGCGCAACGCGATAGAGGGCCCGGCCGCCGCCCAGGAAGATACCCAGCAGAAACGTTGCGCCGCAGGCGATGAGGCAGAACGTCACCACGCTCACCAGCAGGCGTGCAGCCTTGGTTGGTTCAGAGACATAGCCCGCCGGATTGTTCCAGGTCACCGAGGCTTCGTAGTTGACCTTGTCCAGCAACTTGTGTGCATCTGCGGCATCGAAGCCGCCGCTGGTGACGGCGACCAGCAGACCGCTGCGCCGGGTGGCCAAGGCCTGCACGTTGCTGTTCTCCAGCGCTTCCGTGAAGGGCTGCTGCGGCTGGTTACCGGCTTTGAGGTAGGCGGCAATCGCGCGCTCGCGCTGCGCGGCAATCTGTGGCGTTGGGTACTCGATGATGGTGAGCGTGCCTTCACCGCTGCGCAGATTGAAGCCGCCGCTCAACACCTCAGGGCTCTTGCTGAAATCGATGAGCGCGGCCGGCAGCACGCCGCCGCTGCGCGTGTAGGCCTCCGGCCCCAGAGCGTAGCGCGTGTGCGTCGGCTCCAGATCGGTGCGCGGCAGGAATCCGGGCAGCGGCGGCGGCACGCCTGCGGCTCCGCCGACCATCGGGAGTTTTTCTGCCAGATCGCGCAGCGACGCGGCAGACATCGCTGTCAGATGATCGAACTTCGCATCCACCAGCGTCGCGCCGTTCCAGAAGAGTACGCGGTCCCCGTTGGCAGCGCCGCCTTTGCCAATGTCCTCTGGCGCCATGCCGGGAATGCGGTAAAAGGTGTACGCAGAGTAAGCGCCCGAGGCATCCGCGAAACGCATCGCTCGTATGGTGACGGTGTTGACGTTGCTCTTGTAGTTGCCGGAGGCGAAATCGCGGAAGCCATCCTCCACCAGCACCTGGGTATTGCTGGGGTCTGCCGTGCCCGGCTCGGTCGTCTTGTCCAGCTTGCCCTGAAGCTCGAAGCCGGCAAAACTTTCCGGCAGCAGAGGAGCGGGTAAGGCCGTGGCGATGACCTTCTTCGGTACCGTCTGCGCGAAGAGAGGAAGGGCAAGCAGGGCGGTGGCCAACAGCGAAACACGAAGGGGGTGTGGGCGGAGCAGCATCGCTATCAGCTTACTCTTTTGATGCCCCTCTGTGATCCGCGAAACCAAGTCATGCAACGCTTCTCGAGCGCCGTTCGGCCCGAGAAGCATTGCAAACCCGGAGACCTCTACTTGGCGCCGTGCGCCTCGATGTGCTTCTTCGCGGCATGTTCCGCATGATCTGCAGCGTGAACGTGGTGGGCGTGTGCCAGGTGCGCGTGATGGGCAGCTTTCTCGTGTTGGCCCGCTTCGTGATGCTTGGAGGCTTCGCGGTGGTGACGCGCCGCATGCTCATGATGTTCGGCTGCCTGCGTGTGATGATGGGCTGCTTCCTTTGACATGACTGTATTCCTTTCGCGTAGAGAGCTTGGCGATCGAGACCCCTGACAACCCTCGGATTATTCGAGGACCAGAGCGTCGTCGGGGTCACAGGGGGATGAATTGATGATGAAGAGTGCCTACCGCGAGAGGATCGCTCAGTTGCCCGGAGCGCGGCTGCTGTTCTGCGCCACACGCAGACCGCTCAGCCCGTTCACATACTTCGCCACGCCGCGATAGAGCGACTCGGCGATGCGCTGCCGATATTGCGGATCGCGAAGCTGCATTGCATCCTCCGAATTGGTGAGGAAGGAGATCTCCGCCAGGATCGAAGGCATGTTGGCGCCGATCAGTACGACGAATGGAGCCTTCTTCACGCCGCGATCGCGCAGTCCCGGATTTCCGCGCTCCAGCCCCGTGTAGAGCGAGGTGTCCACATCGGCGGCAAATTCGCGCGACTCGTCGATCTTGTCCTTCAGCGTGATCTTCTTCACCAGGCCGGAGAGCTCGTGGATCGACTCATCGGAGACGGCATTCTCGCGTGC
>DATAQX010000479.1:0-4244 GCA_036264455.1 Silvibacterium sp.
ACGCCGGCAGTGGCGAAGCTGGTGGTCCACTCCTGAGTGGCGGGATTGTAGAGGCGGAGGGCGAGGAGTTCGAGATGGCCGTTGGGGCCGTCGGCTTCGACCTCGGCGAGGTTGCCGCGGCCGTTCCAGAAGGGTTTATTAATTGTGGTCCCATCCATGTGGATCCAGGTTATGGAACCGGTGAGTGGATGGACGAGGCGGTCCATGTGAATCTTCCAGGTGCCGAGGTCCCAGTCGAAAGCGTGCGCGCTATCAGTGTCGCCGGTCGGCTCGGGAAAGGGAGGAGGGGCCGTGACGGTGGCGGGATCCTGGCGGGTGAGCTCGGCGGTGAAGGAGAGGTGCCATGTACGGCCGGCGTCGTTCGAGTAGGACTCGGCATAGTGGTGGCCTTCGGACGAGATGTCGGACCAGACGGCGCGGACGAGGATGAATTTGCCCTTGAAGGTGTCCTGCCCGTAGAGTTCAACGCGACCGTTAGCGAAGAAACCGATATTGGGTGTGCCGGGCGCGCCCATTTTGTTGTTGGCGAAGGTTTGTGACCACTCGTGCGATTCGGGGTTGTAGAGAAAGAGAGTCATGCCTTCCCAATGGCCGTTTGGACCTGAGGCTTCGATCTGTTCGAGCTGCGCTTTGCCGTTCCAGACCGGTTTGACGGTGACGGTACCGTTGAGTTCGATGGATGGGGAACTGGGTGAGAACGGGTCCGTGACGCGGCGGATGTGGGTGTGCCAGGTACCTATGTTGAAGTCGAAATCGTGAGTGCCGTCCCGAGGTGTGGCTAGGGTCTGGGCTGGGAGCGGGAGCGCGAGTAGCAGGATCGAGGCGAGTTGGACCCGGCGCATGGTTTTCATGAAGGGAAGTGTAGGCTGGAAGCTGGCGACAGTGGTGCACGAATGGCACAGGGATTTTCAAACGGAAATCAAAGCACGGTAGAGGCTGCTTATCGGTTCGGGGAATTCGAATTAAATCCGAGCGACCGGATGCTGAAGAGAAATGGGTCGGGTGTGGCGCTGGCTCCGAAGGCGTTCGACGCCTTGTTGTGCCTGGTGGGCAGGGCGGAGCGGCTGGTGACGAAGGAGGACCTAAGGGAGAAGCTGTGGCCCGGCCTGCATGTGAGCGAGGCGAACCTGACGAACACGATCGTGAGTCTGAGGAAACTCGTCGGGCACGAAGCGATTCGAACGGTGTCAAAGCATGGATACAGGTTTGAGATGAAGGTGGAGTGTGAGCCGGGCGTGGCGCGCGGGACGTATGAGCGATTTGCACGGGCGAAGGAGTTAACGGCGCAGCGCTCGCTGGAGTCGATGACGCAAGCGCGGGAGCTGTTGTGGACGTGCCTGGCGCAGGATCCGGGGTTTGCCGCCGCGTGGGCGTGGATGGGGCGGTGCTGCTGGTTTGTCGGAAAGTTCAGCGGGAGCTTGGCACGTATGAAGGAGGTGACCGAGGCGGCGTTCGAGCGCGCGCTTGCGATTGATCCGGACCTGGCGTGCGCCCACCAGTACTACACGCTGGTGCAGGTGGATACGGGGCATGCGGATAAAGCGATGGCACGGCTGACGAAGCGGCTGGAGCGGCATGGGGGCGAGCCGGAGTGCTTTGCGGGGTTGGTACAGGTGCTGCGGTTTCGAGGGATGCTGCGGGAGTCAGAAGAGGCGCACCGCAGGGCACTGGAGCTGGATCCGGCGATTGCGACCAGCGTGGCACATACAAGATTCCTGCTGGGCGAGTATGCAGCTGCCATCGAGAGCTACGGCGGACGCGCAGCCTACTACCTGGATGCAGCGGCGTGGGCGGCGTTGGGTGAGAGCGAACGTGCGGCATCTCTGCTGCGTGAACGGCTGGAGAAGATGCCGCTCTCGAAGTTGATGAGTGCGCTGATGAGCTCGTTGCTGGCAGTGGTGGAAGGACGCAAGGACGACGCTGTCCGCACGATGGAGGGCGCCAATGTGGTGTATGAGCCGGAGATTGTGATGTACTTTGCCCGGCACTTTGCGCGGCTGGGGATGGCGGAGCGCGCGGCGGAGTGCCTGCGCACGGCGATGGAGGCTGGTTTTGTATGTGCTCCGGAGACACTGGGGCACGATGTATGGTTTGCGTCTATGCCGGGTGTCACGGTTTGGGCTGGTAAATGAGCTAGATTAAAACGGCAGATTTCTAGCTGTTGCCTGGGAGCGTGGTTTCTACGAGAGTGAGTTTACCCATGCCAACGTGGGCAGAACCACTCGCCACAAAAAGGGTTTCGAGGCGCTGTGGAGCAGCATCGCAGGAAAGCGGACACGCTTTCCTGTCGACATGCTGATCCCGCTTTCCCAGACGTTGGCGCAGTTCGTACGCAACGAAAGGTAGAAACCATGCGGATAGAGCGCACGCTTTCTCAGCAATTGCTGAAGCGCCGCGCGGTCCAGGTCCTCGTCGTTGGCGCCGGAGGCACCGGCAGCACCGTTCTGATGGGGCTCCGCCGCCCATCCCATGAACGAAACCGGTCGCAATGATGCGACCTGCGGTATCCGACAAGCTGACATGTAGGCATAACAAAGGCCGCTGCACGATTATGCAGCAGCCTTTGTTACAGACGAAGCCTATGGCTTACTGATTGGGGAAGCCATTCAGCGGCACGGCTTGCTGTTGGTTCTGCAGGCCATGCAGGATCAGCGAAGCGCTCGCTGGAAGGGTCGCATACGTTCCGGAGGGTGTGTAGGAGAGTGAAACGGTACAGGTTGCCGCGGGCGCAAGGGACTGGCTGCACGTCGTGCCTTCGATGTTGAAGCTTTGTGGCGACGAGCCGCTCAGGGTGGGCTGAAACTTGGAGAGGTTCAGCGGCATATTGCCGCTATTGGTGATGGCCATGCTCCCGTAGCTCGTCGCCGTTCCTGCAGAGGCGAAGGTGACGCCGTGAATCTGCGTCCGGATGTACTTGTAGACCGGGCGGGCTGTGTTCGTGGCGGATTCGACATAGATATCCCCATGCGATTCGATGATGGGTCCGGTCAAGGGCAACTGGTCGAGAACCGGCACAGTCGGAGCACAGTTAGTGGGTGTCGGATTAAGGTAAAAGTTCTGGCTGTTCGAAGTTCCGGTCAGCAGCGTTCCGCTCGCGTCCACGGCAATGCCGTGCTCGTTGGGAACCTGGCAGATTCTGCCGGAGGAGGAGTTATACACACTGTCAACTGTCCCGAGATAGGTCTCTCCCGCGGGTCCGATCGCGACATCGTAGATGAATAGTGATCCAACTGGATCAGTAATTGTTCCCTGCACGCTCGAGGTTCCATTCGGTTGCACAAGGTAATACGCCGCAACTGAACGATTAGATCCTGCGGTCCCTCCGCCCACCTCCAGATTGCCATTCCCAAGCGCGGCGACTCCACCAACATTAACCTCGGGCTGAATGGTTGCTAGCAGGCTCAAGACGCCGGAGGGGTCGATCTTGATGACCTGGTTTGCGAAGGTCAGGATCAGATTTCCCGCGCCATCAATCGTCTGCAAAAAAGCTCCCCTGTACTTAAGGGGCAACCAGGCGACAATCAAGCTTCCGCTTGGGGTCAACTTGTGAATGGTGTCATTAGGGTACCCCGCGACCAGGTAGTAGATATTCCCCGCGCCATCGATTGTCCAGCTATTGCTGCTGCCGACGTAGCCAGCGAGGACCGGCGTACCGCCCGGGAAGGTGGCGAGCGGACCTTGCCCGATGCCAGTGAGATAGGCGGTGGCGATGATCGCATCGGCTGGATTTGTGAGTACGATAGCTCCGTTCCGAACACCCGGCGCCACAGGCGTAAAGGTCGCCTGCACGGTGCATGACTGACCGGCCTGGTAGGTTGATCCGGCCTGGCAGGTGCCGCCTGTCTGGTTGAAGTCGAGCCCTGTAGAACCGTTGAGCACTGCTTTGACGGCCTTGATCTGGCCGGACTGCGAGAAGTTGACGGTGACAGTCTGCGCGGCACTTGTTTGGCCGACCGAGACCGGGCCAAAGTTGACGGAAGTTGGAGCAGCAAACGCTTGATTGGCGAGGAGGGAAAGACAGGCGAGGGCCCATACGGCGGGACCACGGAGAAGCGGGGAGAGGGATGCGTACATTTTACCGGCTCCTGGGTCAATGAAAAAAGGACGACGGGCGGCAGGGCGCTAAGGCCCAACCGAGGACGCTGAAAGGAGAGCGAAACACACATGGAACAGCCCTGATGGTTCACAGAGTGAGAAACAGAAGATGTAAATGCAAAGGCAACAATTAGAGTTGCAAACTGCTC
>DATAQX010000492.1:0-10137 GCA_036264455.1 Silvibacterium sp.
ACAAAGCCGCTCCCCACATTGATCGGCGAGGCATACCATCGGTCCACACTCAGCGAGCAAAGCCCGGCCGCCCCACAAACGATATCGGCAATGGCGTCCACCCCTCCCACCTCGTGGAAATGCACCTCATCTACAGGTACCCCATGGATCATTGCCTCCGCCTTCGCCAGCAACTCGAAGGCCCGGAGGGCAAGGGCCTTTGCGTCCTGCCCCAAGGGGGTATGGTCGATCAGCTCCCGAATCTGTTTCCAGTTCCGGCCATGGGAATGCTCGGGACTGTGACCATGCTCGTGTGAATGTTCATGACTGGAATCATGACCGGGATCGTGGCTGGGATGGTGTTCGTGGTGGTCATGAGAATGATCGTGAGCATGATCGTGGTGGTGATGATCAGCTGTTTCGGCAAGCTTGCCATCGACCCGTACATCGACCTTTGCTGAGCGAATACCGCTGCGATCTACGGAGTGAAAATGGAGTTCAGCCCCAATTCCGAGCGCGCTGGCCGTTTGCTGCAAGAGTTCTGTCGAAACGCCCGCATCGACAATCGCCCCTAAAAGCATGTCGCCGCTGATGCCGGCAAAGCATTCCAGATATCCGATACGCATAAGTCTTAGTCTTTGTCTGCCCGTGTCAAAACTTCAACGGGCAGAATTTCGTTCATAGAGCCGGAACGGTAGCCGTCGCAGTCCACCGCGACATAATGGAAGCCGGCCGCACGAACCGCCGCCGATATTCGGCGCAAGCGCGCGGCATCGAGCGCTAAGGGCAGTTCGTCCTCGGCGATTTCAATGCGCGCGACTGTTCCATGATGCCGCACGCGGAAATTTCTGAAGCCCAACAGCCGCAGCGCGTCTTCCGCCTCTTCCACCATCCGCAAAGCTTCGGGAGTCACGCGGCGTCCATACTCAATGCGAGAGGAAAGACAGGCCGATGCAGGCTTGTCCCATATCTCAAGTCCAGCCTGCCTGGCCAGAGCGCGGACGTCAGCCTTAGTTAATCCAGCTTCAGCGAGCGGCGCTGCAACCTGATGCGTCGCGGCCGCGCGCTGGCCGGGGCGAAAATCCTTCCGATCGTCTAAATTCAGCCCATAGGCAACGGCGCGGAAGCCCAGCCGCGAGCGCTCCGCTTCGAGCACCGTAAAAAGCTCGTCCTTGCAATGGAAGCAGCGGTTGGCATCGTTTGCGGCATATGCCTCTCGCTCCATCTCCGCAGTTTCGACTTTTCGAAGAGGGATGGCCTGATCACGTGCAAATTCGACAGCATCGCGATAGTGACTGCGGGCAAGCGATGCCGAATCGGCGATGACGGCAAGCATTTGATCGCCCAGAACTCTGTGCGCCATGTAAGCCAGATATGCTGAATCAACACCCCCGGAATACGCGACGATAGTGCTCCCCAGTTGCTGAAGAATGTCCTCCAGCTGCTGTTGCTTGCTCGCTAGCTGCGCTGTTTCCCTTTCCATCATGCGGCTGCCAACTCTTCGATGATCGTAACTCGTTAAGTGCCCCGAAGGCGAATCCCAGCGTATCTGCGTTGGCTCAAAAGCGTCTGAAAAGCTAAGGTAGTAAAGATGGGTGTCTTCGAGCTGCAATCTCCTCTTACAACAGAAGAACGGCTCCATAAAAGAAAACTGATCGTGCGCGATCTGATGTCGCTCCTGAGCCTTTTCGCGATCACAGCGGCGCTGGCAGTTCTAACCTATTTTTTGTTTAACTCGTTTTCCCGGCACAGGCAGAATTTGGCACAGAGCTGGCTTGTAAGTGGTGAAACGGCTATCTCCAGCGGACATCCCGAGCAAGCGGTAGAAGCGTTTCGCTCGGCCCTGGAATACGACCCCGGACAGCCTGAAACGGAAATCGAGCTGGCCATGGCGCTGGCGGCCGCAGGCCGCACCGACGAAGCGATCTCGTACTTCACTTCACTCCTAGAGTCGGAGCCTGGCAACGGAATCATCAATCTCGAGCTGGCGAGACTTTACGCAAAGCAGGGCAACGAGTCCAAAGCGATCGACTTCTACCAGCGTGCGCTGGATGGAAAATGGCAAGGCGATGGCTACGAGCGTCGACGCGCAGTGCGGCTTGAATTGGCTCGTTACCTGCTGGATCAGAAAGACTATCAGCGAGCGCGAACCCAGTTGCTCATCGCCGCGGGAAATGCCCCGGATGATCCGAAGATCAGGATGCAAATCGCCGGAATGATGGAAGAAGCGCAGGACCAGGCGAACGCGCTCGAGATCTACCGCAGCATAGCGCAGCAAAAGCCAGGCCCAATCGAAGCCCTCGAAGGCGCAGGACGAGTTGCTTTCGCACTGGGGCGCTTCGAACTTGCCCGCGAATATCTCGATCGGGCGGTGAACCATCCTGATTTTCGATCCCAACCAGAGTCTGTTCGCACCGCTACGCAGGAAACGCTCGCCGACGCCGTCCATCTCCTGGCCGTATACCCCAGGCCGGAATTGAATGTTAACGAGCGCGCCGAGCGTATTTTGCATATGGCCAAGGTCGCCCAGGCACGCCTTGACGCTTGTTCCATAACAAAGGGAACCCCCGTCGCGTCGCTGGCGGATCTTTCGGCGCAATGGCAACAGATTCCTGCCAGGTTAACGCCCACGACGCTGGCTCGCGACCCTCAACTGGAGCAAACGATCATGAACCTGGTCTTCACTACCGAAAAGCAAACAAGCCAGGTCTGCGGAGCCCCAACCGGCGACGACGCCTTGCTGCTGAAGATCGCCCAATCACCGCTGACGGTGGAACAGCGGTGAAGACAGACGCGGCAATCAAGCAAGAGGTGGAAGCCCCTCGTCCATCCGACCTCGATAGAATCGCGCCGACCCGCGACGAGCGGCTCTTTCTGGTGTTGTCGATCTTCATCGGAGTTCTGTCGGGATTGCTGGTTGTCTCCTTCCGGGTTGCCATTGAGTGGATCAAGATCTTAACCCTTGGGTCGGCGCCCCATCCCGGACAGTACCGGCTGCTTCTCGCGCCCACGCTGGCAGGTTTGATCGTCGCGGCGATGGTGCAGTGGTTTTTCCCGGGGGCAAGCGGCAGTGGGGTAAACCAGACCAAGGCCGCGCTCTACATCTATAACGGCTATATCTCCTTCAGAACGGTCATCGGGAAGTTCCTGACTTCGGCGATTGCCATCGGTGCAGGTCACTCACTCGGCCCTGAAGATCCTTCGCTTCAAATCGGCGCTGGCGTGGCGTCGATGATCGCCCGCAGGCTGCGGTTGTCGCGGCGGACCCTTCGATTGTTCGCCCCCATCGGAGCAGCCGCCGGACTTGCTGCTGCCTTTAACGCTCCCATCTCAGCGATTCTCTTCGTCATTGAGGAGGTGATCGGGCGCTGGAGCGCGGCAGTGCTCGGCTCTGTCGTTCTGTCAGCGATTTCCAGTGTCGTGGTTGCTCGCTGGTTCTGGGGCTCCGAACCGATGTTCCGTATTCCGCAGGTCACGCTGCGTGACCCCCGCGAGCTGATGGCCTATGCCGTACTTGGAATCTTCGGCGGTTTTTTTGCGTTGGTATTTTCCAAGTCGCTCGGCTATCTGCGCCCTCGTTTGCGCGCTCTGGCGCGGTGGACACACTTCTTCCAACCGGCATTGGCCGGTTTGATGGTGGGAGCCATCGGCTTCTTCGGCTTTCCACAAGTGATGGGTACGGGGTACGGGGTGATTGATCAGGCGATGCACGGCCAATTCGTCTGGCAAATGCTGATTGGACTGGCCTTGCTCAAAGTCCTGGCAACAACGTTGTCCTTTTCAAGCGGAACCCCCGGCGGAATGTTTGCCCCCACGCTCTTCGTCGGAGCGATGCTGGGCGCAGCCATTGGCTCGTTCGAAAAGCACTACTTCCCGCACCTCACGGGAACCGTTGGATCGTATGCGCTGGTGGGCATGGGAGTGCTGTTCGCCGGTTTTCTTCGCGCCCCGTTAACCTCCGTTTTTATGGTGCTCGAAGTAAGCGGCAACTACTCGATTGTGCTGCCGGTTATTCTCGCCAACACGATCGCATATCTGCTCGCGCGCAGCCTTCAGCCAGTACCGATCTTTGAGATTTTTACGCAACAGGACGGCCTGGATCTACCTTCGATGGAAGAGCAGAGGGAAGAGAGCGTGCTTCACGTCGAAGACGCTCTGCGTCCATCAGACGTGCCCATTGTGCAGGGCAGTGAGTCGATTGAGGCTGTATCCGCGGCCATGGCTGCAACCGATGCACCCGCACTCCTGGTCCATCTCTGGGATGGATCCTGGTACGCAATGAGCAAGGATGAACTTATAAGCGCCACCGCAATCGTGACGGGCAATACACCTGTCGAGCGCGTACTCAAGCCCGATCGTACCCCCATGATCTTCCCCGACCTTCGCCTGGATAATACGTTGCAGTACTTCCCGCGCTGGCCTCTGCTCCCGATCCTGAACCGCGCAAACAAACGCAAACTCGAAGGCGTAGTAACTTTGGAAGACGTATTGAAGCGCTACCAGAACCTCGACGAAAGGTTGCAACCGGAAGTTTCCCCCAATAGGCTGTGAACAAGGCACGCCGCTAATTCGCGACCGCTTTCCATCAATTACTATGCTGACTCTGTATCAAAGGCTCATTCTGGGCTGTCTTCTTCTCATCGCCCTGGTGACTGGCGTGAGCATGCTGGTGCGAACCTCTTTTGTGCAGCTTGCCGCTCTTGACGCCTCGCAGCACACGGCCGATGCCGCACTGGCTGCGCTTGCCGCGGTGAGAGCTTCACTGGCCGGGGAGGAGCTGATCGCGGCGAAACTGGAGAGTGGAACAACACCGCAATTATCTTCGCAATTCACCGCGCAGGCGGGCCAGACGCAGAATCTCCTGAACACAGCGAGCGCGACAGTGGAAAGCTTTGACCACGGCATTTCCCTGGACGAACTGAAAACTCGGCACGCAAAGATGATCGAACATGGCCCCGATGGCTTCAACCGCCTCGCGCCACAGCTTGAGGAGATAGGCACCGATCTAACCCGCAAGTTCGAGACTCTGAAGGCCCGTCACGACGCCGTTGTCGGCAGCCTTGAGCGCCAGCAAGCGCTGTTGCGCGCACGCCTGATCAGCGCATGCGGAGCAAGCATCGCCGCTGCCATCGTGATTGCCGTCGTCATGACATTTTTCGTCATAACGCCCGTCCGCCGAACCGCACGCGCGGCCAAACGCATCGGTCAGGGCGATCTGCAACAACGCATTGAATGGCGGCAGAAAGATGACCTGGGCACAATTGCCACCGAGCTGAACAGAATGGTCGTGCGGCTTCGCGACCTGCGCGAGACTGAATCGGGACGGCTGCAAATGGAGCACCAGCTGAGCGACGCCGTTGTGCAGTCCATCTTCGAACCGGTCATCGTAACCGATGCAAAAGGCCGTGTGTTGAAGCTCAATCAGGCTTCCAGTGAGTTACTGGGTGAGGGATCGTCGGACCGTATGGTGCTGGCCAATACGCCAGGAGGAGAGAAGATCCTCGACGCGGTACGCATGGCGGTTTCCATGCAGCACGCATCCACCAGCGAGGGCGAGGCTGCCTTGCTTCCTATGCGCGTCGGCAAAGCACAACGCAGCTATCGCCTGCGCACTACACCCATGCGCGACAGCGAAGGCAAACTGCTAGGGGCGGTCACGGTACTCGAAGACGTGACTGAATTGCAGGAAGTCGATCGCTTCAAGACCCGCTTTCTATCTGTAGCTTCGCAAAAGCTGCGCGATCCATTGCAGCGCCTGCGTCTTTCGCTCTACGCGCTCTCGCGGGGCCACGCCGGTGAGCTGCGGCCCTTGCAGACAGAACTGATTCGCAGCGCGGAGCAGGAGGCCGAGCAGCTGAGTGACCTCATGGCCGACTTGATTGAGGTTGGCGAGCTTGAAACAGGCCGTCGCGAACTGAAGATCGAACGTCTCCGTCCCGTAGATATCTTGCGGGAAGCAATCTCGCGTCACGAAGAAAATGCGCGAACAAAAAAGATAGAACTGCAGCTGAACGTATTCGCAGACCTGGCACACGTCAACGCCGACCGCAGGGCGCTGCGGAGTATTCTGGACAACCTCATGGTCAATGCTCTTCGATACACCCCCGAATGCGGAATCATCCTTCTCGAGGCAGCCGAGATCAAGGATGGAGTTCAGTTCTTCGTGCGCGACAATGGCCGTGGCATCGAAACCGAACGGCTCCGCACCATCTTCGGACGCTTCTCCGGCGGATCGGATGAAGGAACAGGTCTGGGACTGGCTTTGGTGCGCCGCCTGGTGGAATCACTTGGCGGGCAGGTTTCCGTCGAAAGCAAACTCGGAAATGGCACAACATTCAGCTTCACGTTGCCTATCGCCACCGTCACGGCGAGCCGCCACCCGGTGGAGATTGGCTAACAATGAGCCCCATGATTGAACTCGAACGGCCGGCGGTTGAACCGGCGAAGCTGCGCATTTACATCGGGGCCGCGCCCGGCGTGGGTAAGACCTATCGCATGCTTGAGCAGGCGCATCTCTTGAAAAAGCAGGGAGTAGACGTTGTCATCGGGCTGGTGGAACCGCATGGCCGAGCAGAGACTTCCGTGCTCATCGGTGATCTCGAAATCGTTCCTCAAAAGGAGATCGTCTACCGTTCAGTCACCCTGCGCGAGATGGACCTCGATACAATCCTCGCCCGCAAGCCAGATGTCTGCGTCGTCGATGAACTGGCGCACACAAACGTACCCGGCTCCCGCAATCGCAAGCGATACGAGGATGTCCTCGAGCTACTCGATGCCGGCATCGACGTCATGACGGCGGTGAACATTCAGCATCTTGAAACGCTGAATGATGCAGTCTCTCGCTCTGCCAGTACACAAATCCGCGAGACAATTCCCGACAGCTTCCTGAAGCGTGCCGATGAAGTCGTGAATGTCGACGTGACCGTGGACGAATTGCGCACACGCCTGCGCGAAGGGAAAATCTACTCTCCGGAGAAAGTTGAGCAGGCGCTGGCCAACTTCTTTCGCAAGGGAAACCTGAACATGCTGCGCGAGCTGGCGCTGCGAACAACAGCCGAGCAGGTCGGCACCGCTGCAGCTGAATATCGCCGCATACAAGGACTGGAACAGGCGCCGATGCCGGAAAAGGTCATGGTATGCCTCTCCTCACGTCCGGGCACCGAGCGATTATTACGCGCCGGAGCGCGCATTGCCGGAAGGCTGGCGACCAACTGGTATGCCGTCTATGTGGAGACTTCTGACAGCGATCACCGGCATGACGATCCTGAAGGTTTTGCACGGCTGGAAGAATATGAACGCATGGCGCGCGAGCTGGGGGCCAGGGTTGTGACACTCAAGGGAAAGAGCGTCTCCGACACACTGATTGACTTTGCACAGCAGGAAAATATCTCGCACGTGGTTTTTGGGCAATCCGCGCGCTCACGCTTCGACATCCTTCTTCGAGGCTCGGTCATCAACCGGTTCCTGGCGGAAATGCGCGAGACGACGGTCCAGGTAGTTCCCATGAGCCGCGAAAAGAAATAAAGCGGACAACACGTAACAGTTACTGTTTCTTTAAAACCGCGCTACGGTTTTCGTCCGTATTGACCTCCGCTTCAAACTTCTTCAAGTCAGCGTACTGATCCGGATCGAGGTCGAGTTTTTTCAGCACGTACTCGCGCGAATAGTGCAGCGTATTGCCATCAACCTTTACCTCGCTACGATAACTCGCGAAGCCCACATCCACATTTACTGGATCAGGCACCTCGTCAATTGCATAGCCTGCCGGAATCCGCACATCGAAATTGTCCTTCCAGTCACCCAGGACTTCGAATTGAATTGGATACTTGCGAGGCTTATCGTTCAGTACCTCAACATCGGAACCGACCACGCGGGGACGAAGTAACAATAAAGAACCAGCTGTTTTCGCATAGGAGGATGCCGTCACTTCGTATTGCAGAGAAAGCTGCTGATTAAGATCCCGAACATGCTGAACACTCTCCGAGCCTAAGGTAAACGACGGAAAATCCCGCCGGAGAGATTGTTCCAGATTTTCGCGCTGCTCCTTTTCGCTGCTCATGGCATAGAACTCGCGCAGCCCCCAGGCAGAAGCACCGTTATGTGTAACTGTCACTGATCCCTTTAGCGTTCCATCGGCGTCGAGCTCAAATTTGGCATCGCGCGCGGTTGTATCGCTGTCAGGTTTCAGAACAGGCAGTGCGATCACCTGGCTGTCACCGCCTGCAACCAGGATTCCGTAGCCGCCCTGCAGGTACTCGGGAAGCAATCCGATCGATACGTATGGATTGGTCGGATCGAAGATGAGATAGCGCTTGCCTGTGTGCGCCGTAACCACGGCCTTCAGGGAGGGGTCGTCATAGCCCTTGGGAATCTCGATCGCTGCAATGGCGTGATTACCGTCTACCGATGGAACCCTCGGATCGATGAACCCTCGGTGCGTGTCGACCAGCACCCACGTGGCACGAATGCCGACGGAGTCCAGCATGGCAATGAGCAGGGTTGCTTTATCCTTGCAGTCGCCGTAACGGTTGCGGTAAACGTCGGTGGCGGCGTGCGGTTGCCATCCTCCAATGCCGATCTCAATGCCCACGTAGCGAATCTCTTCCTGCAAAAACTTCGCCACTTTCTGAATGCGCAGGGTGAAATCGGCATCCGGCGCGGCAAGCGATCGGGATTTCGCGGCGATGTCGGAAGTGCCTTCAGAGCGAGGCGCAGCCAAATCTTGATACCAGTTCCCGATCTTCGCCCAGAGCGCGTCCCCCCGGGGCAGATTCTGCGCCGAGTAATGCACGACCATGCGGGCGGCAAGAGAACGCTCCGAAGGGGCGAGCGGAACATCCGTCAGATTGATTTCCGGGATATTCGTCGCCTCCCACCGAAAGTGCCCGGGAGTTACTTCTGTTGGCTGAATCGAGTCATGCTTGAACCACACAGCCAGATGACTCCAGCCTGGCGGCAGATCAATCTCGAAAACAGAATGTACGATCGGTATCGTCCTTTGAAAGCCCCACGTCTCTTCACTCATATAGGGACGAATCTGCCGTTCGAACTCACAGGCCACAACCCCACCGGGATCCGCGCCCGGTGGTGAGGCAATCTTGGCGCGTTCATCCGCATACAGCAACCCGCCGCCCTCGGCGCCGATCTCCTGGTATTCGGTGTCCTTCATCGTGTACTGGTGCCCGTCGGATCCGATGCTCCAGACGTGAAAGGACAGCAGTTTTTCATCCTTTGAAAACCAGGCCATCGGTTTGGCGTACTCCCGGCCTTGTGGTCGAAGAATCTTGACCACATCCCTGCGGCGCTCGACAGCGCGACCATCCGGCTGGACCGTGATGAGCCTGTCTTCGAGCAGTACGATGGCCTTGGCATCCTTTGAATGGTCCGGCAGTGCCGCCGACGATACCTGCGTAACCCAGTCAGGAAAAGGCGTCGATGCCCTGGCAGCTCCGCAGACGACAACTACACCGAAGAGAAAAAGCAAAATCGTACGAAGTCTCATCGGCTATTTCCGGAAGGCACTGCCGCGGTGGTGGGTGCGGCACCGGCCTTCAACACAACTTGTTCCTGGTCATCGGCAGTTGTCTTCTGATAGAAGCCGCGCAGATCGGGATATTCCGCAACTTTATAGAAAGGGTTGGCCACCCGCAGAAGACGGCCATACGCATAGGTATTTCCCTGCATTACGAACTTCGCGATATAGTCCGCATTCGGCGAAAAGGGGACCGAGCTTTCTTTCGGCACGCTTTCCGCAGTCATGCCTGGAGGAAGAACAAGGGCAAATTGGTCGTGCACCGTGTAGGGATAGTGCAGATCGATCGGATTCTCGCGTTTCTCTTGAACAAAGAGCGGTTTCGCGTTCGCCTCAAAGAAGACCGCCGGCAGGAAGACCCGCTTGCCCGTTGACGTGCCCAGTGTTCCACTGACGTCCATCTGCACCAGCAGCGGATGGCTGTAATCGTCCAATCCCGCGAAATGATTCGTCTTTATCTCCACACCGGATGGCACATGTAGCTGCAAATCGTCTTCAAAGTCTTTTTTCACTTCCTCTTCGTCGCTCTCCAGAGCGGCATGACGCCAGCGCAAGGCTTCCGTTCCGGTCATTGTCATGCGGATGAATCCGTGGAGCTTGCCATCCGGATCGAGACTGAGTTGTGC
>DATAQX010000522.1:0-4866 GCA_036264455.1 Silvibacterium sp.
TAAACGGATCTCACATTGACATCGAACAAACGATCGAATTCAGCAGGCTCGGTATTCACAATGCTGCCTACATGACCGATCCCAGCGTTATTTACAAGGATCTCGAGCTTGCCAATCCTGGCTGCAGCGGCGTGAATTGAATCCTTACTCGTTACATCCAGGGAAAGAGCCTGGGCGTTGGAAAGCTCGGCTGCGAGCTTCTCCGCCCTTTCGAGATTGATATCAGCGACAAGAACGTGAGCCCCTGCGCGTGCGAGTTCGCGGCAAGTCGCTTCACCGATACCGCTGGCCCCTCCGGTTACCAAGGCTTGTTTGTTATCGAGACGAAAGACTTCAGATGTGGGGGACATATTGGTCATTGATATTCAGGGCAGTCCAAATTAAGAACCTTATGATCTCGGAGCACGGCTCTTCAGATCGTCGAGAACAATTCCATCCTGTTCGCTCGATAGATATGCAGCTTCAACTACACGCATCGTACCGATCGCATCTTCAACACTTGTGGGCAGCTTGTTACTTCCTCCTGTTACATATGACTGCAGCGATCCCATCGATCCTGCAAATGCGTCAGTAAACCAGTTGCCTTCGGTCGGCAAGGTTTTCCAGCTGCTTCCGCGGGCTGCATAGCGAAGAGAGTCGGGCTTGCCCAAAGGATAGTCGAGATTGACCCCCATAACGGCGTGCAATGCGCCTTCGGTTCCTTCCCACTGGACATAGCTGCATTGCGAATCCGGGAATGTATGGCCGTGATTGGTTGCGATGTACACCCGCTTCCAATCGTCGTAATCCATGACGATCACGCTTTTTGTGGCGGCCAGCTGTGGAGTTTGCGGATTTCGCAGGGTCTTTGCGAGGACACGCTTTGGGTTGCCGAACCATGATCGCACCAGGTCAACATAGTGAATACTGTGATACAGGATTTCCAGGCGCGGACTGGTCGCAAGGAAGCTCCATAGATCCCACGGCATGAAGACGCTTACCCGCACCTCCATATCATGCAGATCGCCGATTAAGCCGGCATCTGTGATGCATCTCGCCGCAGAGATCACGGGAGCCCAGCGTAGTTGGAAGTTAATAGCCGCGGTGAGACCCTTGCTGCGGCACAAATCAAGGATCTGCTCCGCCTCCGCGAGTGTATTCCCCATCGGTTTTTGGATGAGCGCCGCTGCGCCGTCCGGCAACTGCGGCAGGATTTTCAAGATAGAGCCCGCCGGCACCGCAATGTCGAAGATGCTATCCGGTGGCGCGTGACGTCTCGCTTCCTCCAAGGAGCTTCCCACGAAAGGAATCTCATAAGACTGCGCAAGCTGCCTGGCCTTCTCAGCATCGGTGTCAACAATCGCAGCGACAGGGAAACCAACTCGACTGTACGCAGGCAAGTGCGCATCGTGCACAATGCCGCCTGCGCCGATCATGATGATGGGACGCGGATTCCTGGGAATGACAGAGACGTTGCTGCGAAGCACTTCTCCGATCTGCGACTCTGCGTTTATTTTCATCTTGCCCCAGGTTCCGCATGGGTGATCATACTAGCTATCTTAAATTGGGGCCTTCTTCATTTTGTACAGTGGCAGCAGGAATTCAGGCCGTCAGTTTCTCCGCAGCCCCACCCTCCGATCGCCATTCCGTGTATTCTGAGCGGTCCACCATGATCCATTTCCGCAAACCGCTCGAAGGTGTTGACCGCCCGCAGATGGAGGCCGATGTTGTCATTGTCGGCGGAGGTCCGGCGGGCATGGCGTGTGCGCTGCGCCTCTCGCAGCTCATCGACGAGCACAATGAAAAGCATCCGGAGTCACCGCTCACAAAGGAAAACATCTACGTTCTTGAAAAAGCGCGCGAGGTCGGCCAGCATTGCCTCTCCGGCGCTCTGCTCGATCCACGTTCCATGAGCGAGCTGTTGCCGGGCTTCGAAAGCGAAGCGCCGATTGACGCTGAAGTCACGAAAGAATCGGTCTATTTTCTTACCAAGGACAAGGCACGAAGGTTTCCTATCGTTCCGCCACCACTGCGCGACCATGGCAATTATGTCATCTCCATCAACAGGTTTGTGAAGTGGCTAGGGCAGAAGGTCGAAGGTGCGGGCATCACTATCTTCACTGGTTTTGCGGGTTCGGAGCTTCTGTTCGACAACGACAGCCACGACGCAGAAATCGCGCGTGTCGCCGGAGTGCGAACTGACGACAAGGGAGTCGACAAGCAGGGCCAGCCGAAGGCAAATTTTGAACCCGGATACGACCTGCGTGCGAAAATCACCATCCTCGCTGAAGGTACGCGCGGAAACTGCGCCAGACAGCTTATCAACCATCTGAACCTTGAAGATCCAAACCACGCACAGACCTACGGAGTAGGCATCAAGGAGCTGTGGGAGATTCCCGCTGGCCGCGTGGCCAAGGGTGAAGTCATCTATACGCTCGGCTATCCGCTCACGACAAGCGAATACGGGGGGGCATGGATCTATGGCATTTCGGACACGCTGATTTCGATCGGCTACGTCACCGGGCTCGACTACGAAGATCCGCGAACCGATCCTCATCACGTGTTTCAGGACTTCAAGCTTCACCCGCTTGCCCGCCGCATTCTGGAAGGCGGGAAGATGGTCCGCTATGGTGCGAAGAGCCTGCCCTATGGCGGATGGCTCACTATGCCCCGCATTTATGGTAACGGCTGGATGCTGCTCGGCGACTCAGCCAGCTTTCTTAATTCGCAGCGACTCAAGGGCATACACCTGGCCATTAAAAGCGGCATGCTCGCCGCGGAAACGGCATTCGATGCCATGCTCTCAGGCGACAGCTCCGCCGATACGCTCAACGAGTACAAAGCCGCCGTCGATGCCAGCTGGATCAAGGACGAGCTCTACGCAGTTCGAAACTTCCACCAGGGATTTGAGCACGGGCTGTACGACGGACTGGTTCGCGCGGGCATTCAACAGCTGTTACGCGGTGGTAACCTGGGGCCGGACTCAACTAACCAGGCTGGATATCTCCGCATGAAGGAAATAGATGCGCTCAGCTTCTACGGCCACGGGCGGGACCACTTCCTTGGCAATGCCAAAGGCGACGGCAAGCTCACTTTCGACCGCCTCACCGACGTCTACCACTCCGGTACGCGCCATGAAGACGACCAACCGGTGCATCTGGTGATTCAGAACCTGAACATCTGCAGTACCCGCTGTGTGAAGGAGTACGGCAACCCCTGCCAGTATTTCTGTCCGGCGGCCGTATATGAGATGGTCGAGACTTCGTTGGAAAAGCCCGAGGCCGCTCCCGTTAAACAACTTCATATCAATTTTGCCAACTGCGTCCATTGCAAAACCTGCGACATTATGGACCCGTACCAGATCATTACCTGGGTTCCGCCTGAAGGAGGCGGCGGTCCGAATTATGACGGGATGTGAATCGCGCTGTCCCTAAGTTTTCGCAGATTTTGTTACAAGGATTTACTTGCTCCCAACAGTAATCCATGAGACATTACCAGCAGCCTTCATCCCATCAAACGTAAATTCTCTTGGTGAGATTACCTCATGGCCGATTCGCAGCTTTCCTGTCCCTGGTGCTACGAAGAGAAGGCCCTGCGGAGATCGCACCTCCGTACAATCGACCTTCCACATTTACTTTTCCGGCGTCGTCCGTACCGATGTTTAATCTGTAACCGGCGATTTTACAGTCACTTTCATCGCCTTCTTAACCCGAAAGTAACTACTCCTCCCGACCCACGCTAGAAGCCTTTGCCAGCCAGGCCCAAGTCGTTTCTCCAATCATTCCGGTTGCAGCTGGCGGCTTTTACGCGCATCCAATACAGTGGTCTTCAAGCCCATGTCGCTCCTTTCCAGCACATTCGGAGCTTTTGAAGGTAGCTCCTTCAGCGCTCCGTTCACCCTTAAGGACCGCTACAACCGCGCCATTACCGATCTGCGCGTCTCGATTACCGATCGCTGCAATTATCGATGCGTCTACTGCCGGACAGGCAACGAGGGCGCACAATATTCCGAATTGCCCATGGCGGATTACCTGCGCCTGGTGAGTATTTTCGTCAGCCTTGGCATTGAAAAGGTCCGGCTCACCGGGGGCGAACCTCTGCTGCGCAGAGGGCTGGTGGAGCTGGTGCGCGAGCTGGCGAAACTGAGTGCGGTTAGGACAGGCGAACCGCTCGACCTCGCGCTCACCACCAACGGCCACCTCCTCGAAGAACTGGCCGCGCCTCTCAAAGACGCTGGCCTCAGCCGCATTACGGTCAGCATGGATGCGGTCGATCCTGCGATATTTTCCCGTATCACCCGGGTTCCAGGCAGCTTTGAGCGCGTAGTGAAGGGCATTCGCGCGGCACAGCGCGCCGATCTGAACCCGGTCAAGGTGAACTGCGTTCTGCTTCGCGGCTTCAACGATGACCAGATCGTTCCCTTCGCGAAATTCGCGCGAGAGGAAGGCGTGATCGTGCGCTTCATCGAATTCATGCCGCTGGAAGAAGACCGCCTGTGGACACCGGATACTGTCATTCCCATCCATGAGGTGGTCGCGCAGCTCGAGAGCTTCCGTCCGGTTGTGAGGCTCGCGCCAAACACTCCCAGCGAAACTGCTGTCCGCTATACCTTCGATGATGGCATCGGAGAAATCGGCATCATCGCGCCCGTCTCACAGGCTTTCTGCGGACAATGCAGCCGCATCCGTCTTACTTCTGACGGAAAGATCCGCACATGCCTGTTTTCGCAGTTCGATCACGACCTATACGGAGTGATGAAGCGCGGCGGCAGCGATGAGGATCTTGCCGCGTTCATCGTGCGCACCGTGGCCCGGAAGGAAGCGCGACACCATATCGGCGAGCCGGACTTCCTCAAGCCTTCGCGCACCATGGTCCACATCGGCGGGT
>DATAQX010000531.1:0-6271 GCA_036264455.1 Silvibacterium sp.
GCGGGGCTGGAAGGAGTTCCGGCGGTGGATTCAGCGGTGGCGGAGGCTTCCACGGCGGTGCAACCAGCAGTGGTGGATCTGGTGGTGGCGGCGGAGCCAGCCATGGCGGCGGTGGAGGCGGTCACCCTTAGTCAGCTCTAGTCGATCAGCTTTCATCGACCCAGCTGAAGAAGACGTTATTCAGCGCCTCCGACAGCGTCGGATGGGAAAAGATTCCATCGCGGAGAGCTGTGTATTTCAGGCCGCCCTCCATCGCCATCTGCACGACGGTGGCGATCTCTCCGCCTTCGATGCTCAGGATTGCCGCGCCGAGAATCAGCTCTGAATCGGGATCGACGATGATCTTCATAAAGCCGCGCGTCTCGGCGGTTTCGATAGCACGGGCAACGCTGGTCATCGGCATCTTCGCCACGCGAATTTTCTTCCCCTGCTTTCGCGCATCTGATTCAGACAAACCTATGCGCCCCAACTGCGGATCGATGAAGACGGTATAAGGCAGAATGCGGTCGCGGATGCTCCGCTTTTCTCCCTTCAGGAGACTCGCATCCAGCACACGATAGTCGTCATACGAGATATGCGTGAAGGCTGGACCGCCCTTTACGTCGCCCAGCCCATAGATCCCCGGAACATTCGTCTCGAGATAATCGTTCACCTTAACGAAGCCATGCTCATTGAGCTCAACTCCAGTGGCTGAAAGATTGAGCGCATCGGTATTCGGTGTGCGCCCTGCGGCGACGAGCAGATGTGATCCCTTCACCACGCGCTCTTTGCCGCCGGCCTTCACAGTCAGCTCTACCGCGCCAGCTGCTCCACGCACGGCTGTTGTCTGGGCCTCGAGCAAAATTTCTATACCGTCCTCGGAGAGAATCTTCCTCACTTCCTCGGCGACATCGGCGTCTTCGTGATCGAGAAGCTGCTTACCGATATGGATGACAGTGACCTTGCTGCCGAAACGCCGGAACATCTGCCCGAACTCCAGGCCAATGTAGCCACCTCCGAGAATCACCAGGTGCTCCGGCACGGCATCGAGTTCCATGATTGACTCGTTATTCAGGAAGGGCACGTCACCGATTCCATCGATCTTCGGCATGGCCGACCGCAGGCCGGTATTGAGGAAGATCCAGTCCACCTCAAGCGTCCTCGTACCGCCGCCGCGAAGATCCACATGCAGCGTCTTCGGTCCCACAAACCGGCCGAACCCGTAAATCAACTCGAGATTTTTGGTGGTCTGCAGCGACTTCTCATTCCGCGAGCGGAAATCCTCTACCACCTCCCGCTTGCGTTCGCGAACGCGGCGCAAATCGACCGCGATGGGTCCGCTATCTGCGCCTGAAGAGACTCCATAATCAGCTCCACGCCGCGCCAGATAAGCCACGCGCCCGCTCGCGACCATGGTTTTTGTCGGGGTGCAGCCTTCGTTGATGCACGTGCCGCCCACGTGCTTGCTCTCGATCAGTGCGGTCTTCTTCCCCGCCTTTGCCAGCGCCTTCGCCAGAGGGTTGCCGCCTTGCCCGGACCCCACGACCACAGCATCAAATCGTTCACTCATGTTGACCCAGCCTGAAGTGAAATCCTGCTTTAAAAGACGCGAGCTATAAGCGGGAGACGATCAGGAAACCGCCGCCGATGGCAATTAAGTCTTCCACCAGGGCAACAGGCAGATCGGGCAGCCGTCCGTTGGCAGTAAGAGCATGCCGGACACGATACCCGCCGAACGTGCCCACCACACTGCCCACGATCCCTGCGATAGCACCCAATACCAGCCCTGCCTGACCGGCAATCGCCAGCGCCGCGCCGCAGAGAGCCCCGAAGACCACCCGTGCTCCGAGCGGAACAGGCGCAGTGCGCGGACCAATCTTCGACGTCTTGTCTCCGATGAGTTCGCCCACCGCAAAAAGAGTGAAAATTCCCACCGCAATCGGACTGGCAAGAAACGCCAGGAACGAACCCGATAGATTCAGCCATCCCAGGTGCGCTGCCCAGCAAACCACCGCTGGCCCTGTCATGGATCGCAATCCGCAAACGCATCCCAGCAGAAAACACAGAAAAAGCACCACTGCGATAGTCATCGGCTGCTCCTTTCGAATTCCACTTCTTGCCTTACGGAATCAGTAGCAGTTTCCCCGTGGTCTTTCGTCCTTCCAGATCCAGGTGCGCCTGACGCGCTTCACTCAATGGATAAGTATGCTTCATGCGTACCTTCAGTCTTCCGGCATCAACCGCCGCCAGTACCTCGCCTGCCCGCGCTAACAGTTCCTCTCGCGTCAAAGTGTAATGCTTGAGCGTCGGTCGCGTAACAAAAAGCGATCCCTTCGTGGACAGCTCAATCAAATCGAATGGCGGCACAGCCCCGCTCGAACCCCCATATAAAACCATCATCCCGCGCGGACGAAGCGTGTTCAGCGACTTCTCAAACGTCGTCTTGCCCACTGAGTCGTACACCACATCGACGCCGCGTCCGCCGGTCAGCCGCTTTGTCTCTGCTTCAAAATCCGATTGTGTATAGAGAATCACCTCTGCCGCGCCTGCCTCCCGCGCCAGTTTTGCCTTCTCTTCCGTGGAAACTGTGGCAATCACCCGCGCGCCAGCCTGAGCGGCCATCTGCGTGAGCAGCAGTCCCACGCCGCCGGCTGCGGCGTGCACCAGCGCGGTATCTCCAGACTTGAGTACGAAGGTCGAGTGGGCTAAGTAGTGCGCCGTCATGCCCTGCAGCATCACCGCCGCAGCCAGCTTCAAATCAAGATTATGGGGGACATGCACCAGCATGGCCGATGGAACAGCCTGGTATTCCGCATAGCTGCCCAGAACGTGGCACCAGACCACGGCATCGCCGGGCTTGAATTCGTTCACGCCTGCGCCAACGGCCTCCACGATGCCCGCGCCTTCTTGTCCATCGATGAATGGAAGCTCGGTCTTGTAACGGCCTTCGCGGTAATACACATCGATGAAGTTGATACCCGAGGCATGCACCTTCACCAGCGCCTCGCCCGCTTTTGGAGTGGGAGCCGGAATATCGGCCAGAGTCAAAACTTCAGGGCCGCCGATTTGTCGAACCTGGATCGCTTTCATAACGAGAGCAGATGCCAAATCTAACAGACGCGATTGAATTGTGCTTGGAAATTAGTCGTCGTGAAGCAGACTCTGCTCGCCCGAAGCGCGCAGCCGCACCAGGCGGTCAATCGTATACGGAGCCCGCTGCGACGAGGTGTGATAATGCCGCACCTGCAACTCGCCCAGCAGCCCGATGGCCACCATCTGGATTCCCGCCAGAATCAGCACCCCGGCAATCACGAACAGCGGACCATGCTGGTCCATCACATGCTGATGCGTAAACACCTTCAGCGCCGCCAGGAAGATCGAGACTCCCCCGCCCAGCAGTATGCCCAGCGCGCCAAACAGCCCGAAGAAATGCAGCGGCCGCATCATGTACTTCAGCAGAAAGCGAATGGTCAGCAGATCGAAGAAGACGCGGAAGGTCCGTCCGATGCCATAGTGCGACTTGCCCCGCTCGCGATGCCCATTACTAATCGGAATCTCGCAGATACTCGCGCCATACCACGCCGCCAGCGCCGGAATAAAACGGTGCATCTCGCCATACAGCGGAATGTTCTGGATGACCTCGCGCCGATAAGCCTTGAACGTGGTGCCGAAGTCGTGAATGTCCACGCCCGACAGTTTGGCCATCATCCAGTTCGCGCAGCGCGAAGGAAGTCGCCGCATCACGAAATTATCGATGCGCTCTTTTCTCCAGCCGCTGACGACGTCATAGCCCTCTTCGAGCTTTTCGAGAAAGTTTGGAATCTCGTTCGGATCGTGCTGCAGGTCGCCGTCCATCGCCAGAATGAACTCGCCCTGCGAATGATCGAATCCCGCCGCCAGAGCGGAAGTCTGACCGAAATTCCGCCGCAGCTTGACTACCAGCACCCGGCTGTCGACCGCCGCGATTTCTTCCAGCAGCTTGTAGCTGCGATCGTTCGACCCATCATCCACCAGTACCAGTTCGAAGCTGTCTCCCACCTGTTCCATCACGGCTTTCAGGCGGTCATACATGACAGTTATGTTTTCTTCTTCGTTGTGGAAGGGGACGACAATCGAGTACTTCGGCATGCTCTCATTATAAACTCCCGGGCAAAACCGGCATATCTCGGGACTATCATGGAACCATGAGCACTACTGCCTCGCCACTTTCCGAGTTGAACGACCAGAGCATTGTCACGCTGGTCGATCGCTTCTATACACGCATTCGGGAGGACGCACTGCTGGGTCCGGTCTTCGACGGAGTCATCGGAGATAACTGGTCCGAGCATCTGAGCAAACTTACTGACTTCTGGTCCTCGGTCCTGCTGGCCTCGAGACGATATAAGGGCAATCCCATGATGGCTCATCTTCCGATCCCGCAAATGGACGGGGAGCACTTCAGCCGCTGGATCGAACTTTGGCGGGAGACAACGCTCGAGATCTTCGGTCAGCAGGTTTCGGCTGATCTGGTGCGCCGCGCCGAATCAATGGGCGAACGGCTGGTCGCAGTATCGACCCAGGTGCGAGAATCCCAACCCGCGTCGTAGTTCGAATTCACTGCTGACACCAGGCTGTCAGCAGCCACGGTTTAACTTCCTGCGAGCGTGACATGATTCCTGTCTACTTAAGCTCCGCGAATGATTTCAGCAGTAATTCGCGCAGCTTCCTCGCATGCGGCGCGGTCCACATCTTTATGTGTGACAAACCGAATCTGATAGTCAGCGGCAGTGCCGGCAATTACACCGCGCTTCCTCAGCTGGTCGAGCATCGGAGTCGGGTCGACGTATCCTCGCACGGTAAAAATCACGATGTTGGTCTGCACCGTAGATAGATCGATCTCCACCTGATCGAGTTCAGCGAGGTTTTCCGCCAGATAGCGCGCATTCGCGTGGTCCTCAGGCAATCTCTTCGGCATCTCCTCGAGCGCGATCAGCCCAGCCGCTGCCAGCACGCCGGCCTGGCGCATGCCGCCACCGAGCATCTTCCGCACCAGCCGGGCCCGCTCGATAAATCTGCGGCTGCCCACCAGCATCGATCCCACCGGCGCTGCCAGCCCCTTCGACAGGCAAAACATTACGCTGGAAAAGCCGGCGGTCAGATCGGCGACCGGGATGTTGAGAGCCGTGGCCGCATTGAAGATGCGCGCCCCGTCAAGGTGTACAGGAATGCCCATGGCGCTCGCGCAGCCCCAGATCTCTTCATAGATCTCGACCGGAGTGACCGTACCGCCGGCCATGTTGTGTGTATTTTCGAGCGCAAAGAGGCCGGTCCCGGCGCGATGGTCGCTTCCTTTCCGGTACGTCTGCTCGATGTGCTGCCAGGTGACGATGCCGCGTTCGGCAAAAACAGTTCGCAGCTGGCAGCCCGAGAAGGCCGCGGTCATCGCCATTTCCCAATCGACAATATGGGCCCGTGCCTCGCAGACCACTTCCTGCCCCGGCTGGGTGTGCAGCCGGATCGCAATCTGATTGCCCATCGTTCCCGTTGGGACGAAGATTGCCGCCTCGCGCCCAAAGACCTCTGCGGCACGCGCTTCCAGCAGATTCACCGTGGGATCTTCAGCATAGACGTCGTCCCCGACCTCGGCGGACGCCATGGCCGCGCGCATCGCCGCAGTCGGTTTGGTAACGGTGTCGCTGCGCAAATCGATGGTGGAAACCGGAACATTCCGGCCAGTATCAACGGGATTTTCCGAAACTGCAGCAGGGTTCAAAGGCATGACAGGATTTTAGCGTCTCTAAGCCGCGGTTGCCTCAGTCAGAAATCGCCCAAAGACCTCGTTTGACACCAGCCGCCCGCTCGCGGTCAGTGCCACTCGGTCATTCGTCCATGTGATGAGTCCGTCACATTCCAGTTCCGTAAGAACAGGGTCGAAGGCTCGGACACCTTCGCAACTGAATTCCGCGCTCAATTCGGAAAGATTCACTCCCTCATTCAAGCGAAGCCCCAAAAACCACGCCTCTTCCAGCTCCTCTTCGCGCGAAAGACGATTGGCCTCATCCCATCCCGGCGCTTCAAGAAACGGCTCGAGTTCATCGGTCGCCGCAAAGCGCAGCGCGACGCCGGAATCCGTCCGCAGCATGGAATGCGCATCCAGACCCACGCCCAGGTACGCCTCCCGCCGCCAGTACTTCAGGTTATGCTGCGATTCCGCGCCCTTCTGCGCGAAGTTCGAAATCTCATACTGTGCGAGCCCTTGCGCGGAGAGAAACTCCACGGCCTCCGAATACATCTCCGCAATCGCATCGTCCGC
>DATAQX010000569.1:0-7186 GCA_036264455.1 Silvibacterium sp.
GCCATCGCCGTCTTCGGGTTCTTCGTCTGGGCGCACCACATGTTCATCATGGGTGTTTCGAATTACTCGGCGCTGGTTTTCTCGCTACTGACCATGCTGGTCGCGGTGCCTTCGGCTATTAAGATCTTCAACTGGTCGGCCACGCTTTATAAGGGCTCGATAACCTTTGAGACGCCGATGCTCTACGCCTTCGGCTTCATCGGATTGTTCACCATCGGCGGCCTGACCGGGGTTTTCCTGGGATCGATGGGCATGGATATCCATCTGACCGAGACGTACTTCATCGTGGCACACTTCCACTTTGTGATGGTGGGTGGCATGCTGATGGCCTTCCTGGCGGGGGTTCATTTCTGGTGGCCGAAGATGACAGGCCGTATGTATCCGGAGGGTTTATCAAAGCTGGCTGCGTTGACTACCTTTATCGGATTCAATCTGACATTCTTCCCGCAGTTTATCCTTGGATATCTGGGCATGCCGCGCCGTTATGCTGCATATCCGCCGGAGTTCCAGGTGCTGAACGTACTTTCGACGGCGGGCGCGACGGTGCTCGGCGTGGGCTACCTGCTGCCCATGCTGTACCTCGTCTGGTCGCTCAAGTATGGCAAGGTCGCGGGCGCTAACCCGTGGCAGGCTACCGGGCTCGAATGGCAGATCCAGTCTCCTCCGCTGACGACAAATTTCCTCGAGACGCCGGTTATCGATTACGAGGCCTACGACTACGAGTGGCTGGCGAACAAGACCAAACACGAGGTGCAGACCGTTGGATAGTCAGGCGATCGCAACCCCTCCCGAGCAGGAGCACGCAGAGCATCCGCCATACCTGCGCCACCACTTTGCTACGGTGGAGCAGCAGAAGGAGACTTCGACCTTCGGTATGTGGCTCTTCCTGTTGACGGAAATCATGTTCTTCGGCGGACTCTTCGCCGCCTACCTGATCTATCGCAACTGGTACTACCCGGCCTTCGTCGCCGGCAGTCATCAGCTGTCGATTGCTCTAGGCGCGACGAACACCGCTGTGCTCATCTGCTCCAGCTTCACCATGGCGATGGGTGTCCACGCGGCGGAGTTGCGCAAGCGCAAGGAGCTGGTCGGCTGGCTGCTGGCCACCATTCTGCTAGGCTGCGTCTTCCTTGGCATCAAGGCGGTTGAGTATCGCGAGAAGTGGGAAAAGCAGCACGTTCCGGGGCTGAATTTCAGCGCCGAGGGTTTCACTCGGGTGGACCCCAACTATCCTGACGACAAGCCGCTTGCACCCGACATGGCGGCGAAGACCGTGGTCTACTTCTCGCTTTACTTCGCCATGACTGGCATGCACGCTCTGCACATGATCATCGGCGTGTCGATCCTGCTGGTCCTTGTCGTTCGAGCGTGGGGCGGCGCGTACACGCAAGGGCACATGACGACGGTCGAAAACTTCGGATTATATTGGCACTTCGTCGATATTGTGTGGATCTTCCTGTTTCCGCTGCTGTATCTGATCAGCCGACACCAGTGACGCGATAAAAAGAGAATCTGAGGCAAACGATGTCCGAACCGACACACAAAGAAGTACTCGACAGCGAACCGACGCATCACGAGGAGCACATTGTCGGTCCAAAGGTCTACGGGATCATCTTCGGATCCTTGATGGTCTTCACAGGACTTACGGTTGCGGCTTCTTACGCCAACTTCGGGGTCTTCAACGCGGTGGTTGCCCTGGCCATCGCCTGCATCAAGGCCGTGTTGGTCATTCTGTTCTTCATGCACGTCAAATACAGCTCACGCCTCACAAAGCTGACGGTTGCCGCGGGCTTCTTTACCTTTCTGGTGCTCATCACCATGACCATGACCGACTACATCAGCCGCGCCTGGGGGATGTGGTAGGACCGACCGACCGACCGGAGCAACTTCGACGCAAAATGCCACTTTTGACCTGACCCGGCTCAGCAATAAAGGATGGGAACCCGGCACCGGGAAGCTTCCGGCGCCGGGCTAATTCCCGTCAATGCAGCAGGTTCAGCGTGTTGCTGCCGTCGTCGACGAAGTAAATCCCCACATCGGGAACAAAGATCAATCCAAAGAGAGTGCCAGCTCCCGGAGGCGGACCTCCGGTGTTGTCGATCAGCTTTTTCGCAACCTGGTTTCCGTGGGCGTTGAACTCGATGATGAAACCATCTGCTCCATTCACGGTAAGAACATTTCCGTTCGAGGCAACGGTCAATCCCAGAGGCTGATTGAGAGCGCCGCCCGACGCAAAGAGTTTTCCGGTCCTGTCGGTATTGGTACGAAACAGGGGATTCGAGATAGCCCTGACGCCGCTATTCACCGTGTCGGCAACGTAAAGCACGGTGCCACCATCGTCGTCACGGTCACGCCAATCGTCTCGGTCATCGTCATGGGAGTTCCGGCTCAAGGCAACGCCGGTTGCCCCGAGAACGAGCGCCGCCGGGTCAGTACGCTGCGCGAAACCGGAGCCGATTACGGTCATCGATTCAATCCAGGGCATTTGCGTCTCCGAGTTTCCAAGATTGATGCGTACCACGGTGCCCTGATGAACTACGCTGCCACCGGCGGCAAGTGTTCCGTCGAGAACATTGGTGACGAAGAGCATAGCTTTATCTCCGCGCTCCAGCCAGGTCATGTCCCAGGGCCCGTTAATCAGCGAACCATAGAAGGTTTCGACGGGGTTGCCATTGCTGTCGAGGACAATGAGGCAGCCACTGCCGCCGGCGATTAAGCTTCCGGCATTGGTGGGTAGGCTTCCGACGATCACCCAGCCTGAGCGGAGAACGGCCAGAGCTGTGGTGAGGCCAATGCCGCCAGGGCAGGAGCCCGGAAGCATGGTGGGATCGAGCTGGGCAAAGACAGTTAACGCGCCGCCGGGGGAAACGTCGACGATAGTGGTTCCGGTTCCCTGCAAATTACCGATGTTGTTGAAGTTGCTAATTAGGATATGTCCGGCTTCGAGCTTGCCGACGCTGCGTTCGACTCGAACGATTCCGTAGGGATTAACGTCGCCGTTCGAGGGAACGGTCGATGCGACGGTGCTTACTGTCTTGAGGCTTTTAAGGATGGAAGCGTCATCATCGGCTTTGGCCAACCTGCATGCCGGCAATGACAATCCCGCAAACAAAAGTCCGTAGAAAGCAATTCGCAATGAAGCTCTCATGAGTTTCTCCTTTGCCTTCCGGCCGCGTGCCGAAACGCCAGGGAACCTATTCCCGGCTGATAGCCGAGGTCTGGAAAGCGCAATTAAGGTACCCGCTCTGCCGATGAGGTGATGTCACGGAGATGTCACTGGCAGGCTTTTTTTCGGTTAAAGGCTGATCCATCAACCCGATGTCGGGCAAGCCAGGACGTTTTCCTATTCTCCGCTCCTTGACGTACCTCGGGTCGTAGAATCGCGCGTCTGCAATTTTTCAAACCGAAGTAATCTAGGTGCCCTGCCGAGTGAGTTCCATAATGGGCCAACATCACCACTTTGAAACTAACGCAAGAATTTCACGGCTCTCCGCACTCGTGCGCGAATGCGCAGTGTGTGGAATGGATGTGGAACCCGTTCCGCGACGGGCAAGGTTGGCGCATCGTGAATAGGGATCGACTCAAGCTCGGCCTTTGTGTATGGATGGCATTTCTCGTGTCTGGCGCTGGGATAGAGGCACAACAATTGCCGAGCACCCCTGCCACGCAGGCGCTGAGGCAGAAGCATAGAACGAGAAAGTTTCTGGCACAGCGCGGTATTGGGCAGATACAAGGTGCACGACAGGTCAATCAGCGCAGTCCGGCTGAAATGCTGGCAGAGGCCAGGGCGCAACATTTTGCCTTGGCGGCTCACACTCAGGCAGCGGCTCCGGCAATCACCGTGCTGACGGCGGCATGGCAGCCGGTGGGCCCAGCTCAGGTAACCACATCGGCGTACGGAGCGGTAACCGGTCGCATCAGCAGCATCGCCGTCGACCCCTCGGATGCGAGCGGCAACACCGTATATGTAGGCGCGACTGGCGGAGGTGTGTGGAAGTCGACGAACGCAGCGGGGAGTCCAGGATCGGTTTCGTTCACTCCGCTGACTGACACGCTGAGCGCCTATGCCGCAACCGACATTGCATCCCTGAGCATTGGAGCAGTGACTGTGCAGCCGGGAGGCACGGGCGTAGTACTGGCCGGTACGGGTGATCCCAATGATGCCACGGATTCGTATTACGGAGCCGGATTGCTGCGTTCGGCCGATGGCGGCGTTACCTGGAACTTGATCAAGACGACCTCGGACAGTCTTAACGGATCCCCGTCAAACTTCAATTTCGCCGGCAATGCTTTTGCAGGATTTGCATGGAGCACGGCGAATACGAACCTGGTGGTTGCCGCGGTTTCGCAGGCTGCGGAAGGCGTGGAAGTGAATGCCGGCTCGGCGTCGGCCATCATGGGCATTTACTACTCCCAGGATGCCGGACAGACGTGGTACATGGCGACAATTGCCGATTCAACGACCAGTATCGTGCAGTCGGATCAGACGGTTTTCGCAACGCGCGGCAATGCGGCGACGTCTGTGGTGTGGAACCCCATACGGCAGATGTTTTACGCAGCGGTGCGCTTTCACGGGTACTACCAGTCGGCGGACGGAATCCACTGGATGCGTTTGCAGAACCAGCCAGGTGCGAACCTTACAACCTTGTATTGCCCCACAAATGCAGGTTCAACAGGATCGCCTGCATGCCCGATCTTCCGCGGAGTGTTGGCCGTGCAGCCGGTGACGGGAGACCTGTTCGCACTGACGGTAGATGAGAACAATCTGGATCAGGGGCTGTGGCAGGACGTGTGTACATTGATCTCGAGTGCATGTTCGTCGACAACAGTGACGTTTGCAAACCAGATCTCCGATACGGCGCTCGAAGCCGGAGGTGGCGATATAACCATTCCACAGGCGGACTACGATTTGTACCTCGCGGCCGTTCCTTCACAGCAGGACACTCTGCTGTTTGCAGGAACGGAAGATATCTATCGCTGCAGCCTCGCGAAGAGTTGTGCGTGGCGGAACACAACCCACGCCACTGCCTGCGCCTCGGCTCAGGTAGCGTGGGCGCAGCATGCGATCGATGCGACTCCGGGCGCGCAAGGCCTGCTCTACTTCGGCAATGATGGCGGTCTGTGGCGCTCGACGGACGCCGTAAATCAGCAGTCGGCGGAGTGCTCGCCAAGCGATGCGGCGCACTATCAGAATTTGAACTCAGGTCTGGGGTCGCTGGCGGAAGTCGAGAACCTTGCCCAGGACGCGAGCAACGCGCAGAACATGATGGCGTCGCTGGGTGCGCTGGGAACAGCGGCCCCCCAAGGGTCGGCTGCCACACCCGGCTCGCCGGGTGCGTGGGTGCAAGTGCTGGACGGCGAGGGAAACTATGCGGCCATCGATCCGGCGGCAGCGGCAAACTGGTATGCGACGTCTGAGTTTGGAGTCTCGATCAACCGCTGTACGGAAGGCTCGGGGTGCAATATCACGGGCTTTGCCCAGCCAGTGATTGGCAACACGCAGGTTGGCGGAGACGGCGACCAGCAGGCGATTCCCGCGCCGTGGATTCTCGACCCACAGGATACGACGAAGGTGATCGTCGGTACTTGCCGGGTGTGGCGTGGGCCCGGCACGGGTGGTTCGAGTTGGAGCAGCGACAATCTGTTGAGTCCGATGCTGGACAGCGACCAGGGCCCCTATTGCAACGGGAACGCTGAGATTCGTTCTCTGGCCGCATCGGGAAGTCCAACGGATGCGGTTGGAATTCCGGAGCGGATTTACGCAGGCACGGCGGGGCTGTTGGACGGCGGTGCCACAGTTCCCGGGCACATCTATACGGCGGCGGTCACAAGCAGTTCAAGCGAGTCGACGACCTGGATAGACCTCTTTCATTCGCCAGTAGCTAATGGCGGTTCCGCGAATGGGCAGTTCAATCCGGGAGGATTCGATATCTCCAGCATCTACGTCGATCCCCACGACCCGACGGGGCAAACCATTTACGCGACCGTGCAGGGGTTCAGCGGCAATGGAATTAATGCGGCAAAGGTTTATGGATCGACCAATGGCGGGGCCGAGTGGTCGAATCTCACCACGAATCTGCCGGACGCTCCCGCCAACAGCATCGTTGTCGATCCAAACGATGCCAACACTGTATATGTTGCCATGGACACCGGAGTATACGTAACCACAAACGTCAGTTCCTGCGCGATGCCATTCCAAAACTGCTGGAGTGTTTTCGGAACCTCGCTCCCGAATGCTCCCGTGATTCAGCTCGCGGCCTTCAATGAAGGATCAACGTCTGTGTTGCGTGCGGCGACCTACGGACGAGGCGTGTGGCAGATAGGTTTGGTGACCGCTGGAACAGCGATGACGACTATGGGCACGACACCCACGACGTTAACCTTCCCCAGCCAGCAGGTACAGACGCAAAGCGCGACTCAGACTGTGGTGGTGGCGAATACAGGAAATATCACGCTCAACGCTACTCAGGTAAACATCACGGGCGACTTCGCCGAAACGGATGACTGCGGCGGCAAAGCGGTGGCGCCGGGAGACGGTTGCACGATCGACGTTACGTTTACGCCGTCACAAACGGGACAGCGAACGGGAACGCTCACGGTCTATGGCAATGTCCCTGGCGGCCAGGCGACTGTCGCGCTGAGTGGAACAGGAGTTCCGGGCGCGGCGGTCGTGCTCACGCCTCTCTCGCTGAGTTTCTCCGAAACCCTCCTGGGAAAGACGGCTGTGAGTGAAAACATTACGATCTCAAACACCGGCGGGGTGGCGGCAGGCCTCACTAGCGAGACAGTTACCGGAGACTTCGCCATCAGCGCGAATACCTGTCCAAGCTCGCTCGATCCAAATACTGGCTGCACTCTGAGCATTACCTTCGCGCCGACTGTCTCCGGCAGCCGCACTGGAGTGCTGACCGTGGTCGACAGCGCGGGAACCCAGACGGCAGAGATCTCCGGTATCGGAGAATCCCTGGCGACAGACGGCCTTGCGCCGCTGAACCTGACGTTTGCAGGACAGGTGATTGGCACGCGCAGCGCGACCCAGCAGGTGACGCTGATCAATAACGGCGACCAGGCGCTCGAGCTGATTGCGACGCAGGTGAGCGGAGACTTCAACGCGGTTAATAATTGCGGCACTTCACTTGAAGGGCATTCGTCATGCGCCATCACCGTGAACTTCATCCCTACGCAG
>DATAQX010000570.1:0-3653 GCA_036264455.1 Silvibacterium sp.
TTGCGTAGGAGATCGCTAATCCTGCAGCCAGCGCGATCGGCGCCCGGCGATGCGCGTTCATCGCCGAGCCCAGCAGAATAGGAACAATCGGCAGCACGCACGGCGACAATGTCGAAACCAATCCTGCCAAAAGTGCAAGGCAGTAAGAAGCCAGAACGACGTGCATTGTCAGTGAACCACGTTGCTCAGCAGATGTTCGATGTCGTCCCGCCTCGTATCACCGACCGACCGGGCCATTTCCTGTTTCCCCGTCAAGACGATCAGCGTGCTCTGAAAGCTCACGTTGTAAGCCTTCAGCAGGGCCGTGTCTTTATCGAAGTCAATGGTGAACGTCGTCAGGTCTTTGTACTTGCTTTGCGCCATCAACTCGCGGATCACAGGTGCTTGTGTTGCGCACGTGGGGCACCAGTCTGCGCGGATGTCGAGCAGTATCGGCTTGCCCTCGGCCGCAAGCTTGTCGAATTCGGCCTGTCTATAAGGCTTGATCTCGCCCGCAAGCGCCACGTGCGCGAAGATTGACAACACGAACAGCGCTGCAATCTTCAAGAGCTTTGCTCGATTTGAGTTGATCATGATTATCTCCTTCTGAGAGTAGGTTCCTGCAGCAGCGCTATTGAGGGGAGATTCACTGTTGCGCGCCTGGACTCGCTACTGGACGCATCGCACCTGGGCCGATCAATGCTCCCAGCGGCATCAACGGTCCGACGGGAACGTACTCTGTATCTATCAACTGTTCCTTCGCGAGCGGCAGCGTTTCCACGATGGCTCGCGCCTCGTCCTCGGTCTGCGCCGCGACCAGGAAGACGACGCCTCTGCCATCGCCGCGTGAATACCACTGGCGGATTTTTCCATCGAGGTAGAGCTTCACAGTTGCACGAATCTCTGCCGGGATGACAGCCATGACTTGTTGAAACGTCACGCCCTGCTTGGCGGTCTCAATGACCAGCACCTCGGTGGTCTTAGGTATAGCCACGCTGGGTATGCCTGAGGCGGCCGGGGATGGGGATTGCGCTGTCGACACTAGCGGTAGCATCGCAGCGAGAAGTGGGATCATGAAGTTCATCGGTTAACCTCGATTCGGTTCGTTTCGTTCCAAAAAGAGTACGTGCGTACTCTTTTTGGACAAAAAAATACTATTCAGCGAAGCACTTTATGAAAAAGTTCCTCGCCTCCGTCAACCTCTGCTCACGCACTTGAGGGTTCGAAGTAATGCGGGCCATCATCAACACCCCCGCCATACTGGAGAACAACAACCTGCACTTCGTCAGCTTTTCTTCTCGCGTTTTACCAGGAACAAATGGCAATAGCCGCTCACGATACGCATCCAGCGACGCCTCAATCCGTTTCCGCACGGACAACGGCTTTCGTGCGAGCTCAGGCGCGAGGGCAGCGACCACGCAACCGGTTCCCGGCGAATTCGCGTGGCGCGCGCTTAGATAGTATTCGATCATCGCCCGCAGCGCTTGACCTTCGGGCGCGGACTTTGCAATTTCCAGCATGCCGCGTCCCATCTCGTCGAATGCCCGTGCCACAGCTTCGACGAACAGGTCATCCTTGCTCTTGAAATGGCGGTAGAAGCCCCCTTTCGTCAGCCCTACCTTCTTCATCACCGTCCCGATGCCGCTGCTGTCACCGCCGTGCTCCCGGAAAGAGCGGGCGGCAACGGAAAGAATGTTTTCGTGATTCTGTGCTTTGTGTTCCACGGAGTACCGCATAAGTAAGGAGTACGCTCGTAATCAATGCTCTGTCAAGGCCAAAATTGAGCCTGCTAGTGGACTGCCGCAGCGAATTCATGACTGCGCAGGCGGCGATAAGGATCGGCCTGTTTCCACTGGATGGGTAGAGCATTAGAAGAGTAGGCGTTGATGCACACTGCGCACCGACTATCTCTGAATGCCTGTCCGTTGCGGCAGGCTTCGTCATTTCTGAACCGGTGGACTCCGGCCTCTCTCGCCTCGAGTCCACCCCTTCCGAATCGCTTTGAAGGAGGCCGTATGGCTGCCACTACCACTACTCCGGTTGTCCCGTTTGACACCGCACCCGCGGCTCCAACTCCGAATGACCTCGCCGACGACCACTCCCTGCTCAAGATCGACCAGGAACTCGACTTTCTCATGGAACAGATCGAGGACGAGATCGAAGAGAGTGGGGAAGCCAGCAAAGAGGCCATGGACCGGCTCCAGGTGTTCTGCCAGGCCATGAACGTCAAAGTCGATCGTATCGGACGCTACCTCGCTGTCATGGAGGTGCGCGCAGAACACTGCAGGAACGAAGCAATCCGTTACGCAGCCCGCGCGAAGAGGGCACAGAGCAAGATCGACCGGACGAAGGCGATGGTTCTCTACTACCTCGAGAGCCACGACCTGAAGCAGGTCGAATCCGACAGCTTCACCCTGCGGCGTCAGAAGAATTCGCAAGACACTGTCATCGTTTCGAATCCCGATGCCATTCCACCGGATCTCAAGCGGTACGAGCTGAAGGTCGCCGGGAATATCTGGATGAAGGTCTCCCTCGCTCTGCCCGAGGAGTTAGCCGCAGCTCTTCAGGCAGCTGTCAGCAGCACAGAGCCGATGAACCAGGCGATCAAGCAATGCTTCGCGAGCGGCAAGACCATTGATGGTGTCGCGGTGAAGCGGCTCTATCACCTGAGAACGGCCTAGCGGCGCCGCGCGCCAGGACCATATTCACCCCCATACAGATGAGCAGGATGCCTGGCTTTCGTGTTGTAGGCCACCCTCTGCATTGCGATGGCAAGTTGGTGGTGATCTACCAATGCAGTGAGCGTTGTCTCCGTATTGCTCGGGATTTTCCATAAACCAAGCCCACGATGAGCCAACTTCCGGTTTGCCGACGATACGGGAGCTGCTTGGTAAGTTCCCCAAGCGCGTTTTTAGGGACTAATCCTCTGGAACTCGCTGTGGAGTGATTTCATCAGCATCCCGAAGGAGGTTATTGGGATGGCAACAACTTGTAAGGACCAAGTCTCGAGCAGTGCCAAGAAGTCATTCGGCGTGGAGTGTAGTGATCGGATCGAGGCGCATGGCGCGCAGCGCAGGGACGTAACTGGCGGCGATGGCGACGGCGGTGAGCAGGGCGGTGACGCCGGCGAAGGTGGAGAGATCGTAGGGCGAGACACCGTAAAGCAGGCCAGCCATGAGGTGAGAAACAACCAGCGCGCTAACCAGGCCTACGCCGGCGCCGACCGCGGCCAGAGTGAGGCCCTGGCGCAAAACCATCCCGAGGATATGGCTCCTTTGCGCGCCCAGCGCAAGCCGAATGGCGATCTCGCGCGATTGCTCATGGACCAGGAAGGAGATCGTTCCATAGATTCCCAGGCTGGCGAGCAGCAAGGCAGTTGCGGCAAACAGCGCCACCATTTCCATGGAGAACCGGCGCACGGAAAGCGAAGAGGAGAGGACGTCGTCCAAGGTCTGCGCGTGGAAGGCGGGAAGATTGGGATCGACAGACTGGATTTGTGTGCCCACCTGCGCAGAGATGGCCTTAGGATCGATCTGTCCGCGCAGAAAAAAGGCCAGGTCTTTTGTGAGGTTCTGCTGGTAGATGTCGAGGTAAACCTGGGGAATGCCGGCGTCGGCGAGAGATTCCGTGCGCGCGTCGGCAATCACGCCGACAATGGTGATCCATTTCTTCTT
>DATAQX010000571.1:0-4975 GCA_036264455.1 Silvibacterium sp.
TGGGAGCGGGCACGTGCCATGTTGAAGTAGACAGGACAGGGCGGGCAGTTTTCTGCGCCAATTACACGGGCGGCAGTGCGGCCTCGTTTCATGTGAAGGATGGCGGCGGGCTGAGCGAGGCGGTTTCGCACTTCCAGTACAGCGGGCATGGACCGAATGCGGAGCGGCAGGAGGCACCACATGCGCATCGGGTGACTGTGACCCCGGAGAACAAGTTTGTGCTGGTGAATGACCTGGGGCTGGACTGCATTCATATCTACAAACTCGAGGCGGCGACGGCGGTGCTGACTCCGCATGATCCGCCGCAATGGGTCGCCGTGCCCGGGTCGGGGCCGCGAGCCTTGCGGTTTCATCCCAACGGCCGCTGGGCTTATTGCGTACATGAATTGATTTCGGCGGTCGAGGTGCTGCGCTGGGATGGAAGGGCGGGAACGCTGACTCCGGTGCAGGAGGTCAGGATGACTCCGGACGACTATACGAAGGGCGATGCGACTGGGTCGGAGATTGTTGTGGATCGGGCAGGACGCTTTGCGTATGCGGCGAATCGTGGCGTCGATCAGCTGGTGAGCTTTGGGGTGGATCCGACTACGGGGAAGCTGACGATGTTGGCACGGACTTCATGCGGAGGCAAGACTCCTCGGCATATCGCGCTCGATCCCACGGAGCGGTGGCTGCTGGTGGCGAATCAGGGATCGGATACGATAGCGGTTTTCCGGAGAGACGTGAAGACAGGATTGCTGGCGGAGACGGGGAAAGAGTTTTCGATCGTGAAGCCGCAGTGCCTGGTGTTTGTCTAGAAACAGGGAACAGGGAACAGGGATTAGAGATCAGGCGGTGACTAGGGCTGCTGCGGCGGGGGCGGGGATTTTCTCTTTCACCTCTTTCACTTTGTCTTTCAGTCTTGACTTTGCCTGGCCGAGGGTGACGAGCTCCCAGGCGGAGCGGTCTTTCAGAAGGCGAGAGACCAAGGCTGTATGCATGGCGTGTCCGGCGCGCTCGGCTACGACGTGACCGAGAATGTGATGGCCGGCGAGCGCGAGGTCGCCGATGAGGTCGAGGACCTTGTGGCGGACGAACTCGTCCTCGAAGCGCAGCGGGCCATTGAGGACTCCGTTGTGGTTGAGGATGATGGCGCTCGATTCGGAGACGCCGCGGATGAGGCCCATGTCGCGCAGCTTCTCTTCGTCCTCCTTGAAGCCGAAGGTGCGGGCGGGAGCGATCTGCGCGCCATAGTCGCGGGTGGCGAGATCAACTGCAAAACCCTGGCGTCCTATTGGTGTGGGGAAATCGATCTTGTATGAAACGCTGTAGCCCTCGCCGGGGTAAACGCCGATGAACTTGTCGCCCTCGCGGACCTCGACAGTCTTGCGGATGCGGAGATATTCGCGACGCCGGCGCTGAGTCTTGAGGCCGACTTCACGGAAGGCTTCAATGTAGGGCAAGGCGCTACCGTCGAGGATGGGGAGTTCGAGGTTATCGATCTCGACGATCACATTGTCGATGCCGGTTCCGATGAAGGCCGAGAGCAGGTGCTCGGTGGTGGAGATGAGCACGCCCTGGCGCATGAGGCTGGTGGCATAGCTGACCTTGGCGACGTTACGCCCGGTGGCCGGGATTTCGAAGTTGTCGAGGTCGGTTCGGCGGAAGAGAATGCCGCAGCCGCCAGGCGCGGGGAGCAGGCGCATATACACGGGGGCTCCGCTGTGCAGGCCTATACCTGAGAATTCAAGGGGGGCGGCTATGGTCTGTTCAAAATGAGCGCTTTCTATCAAACGGCAAACCTCGTCCCAAAACTCGGCACGAAGGCATAGACTACTGGCTGAAGAATAAGTTTCTCTGTTGTATATTTGCCACACTTTTAGGGAAATTTCGCACAGTTTGCAGTTGGATTGGAGGCACTGTTGGATGGATCGGTAATGCCCAGTAAATCAAGCAGTTACCAGGTCGTGACGTTGCTTGCAGAGATGCGCAGGCGGGAAGAGCAGCTTCTCAGGTTGTTGCAGGATCTTGTCGAAGTTGAGTCCCCCAGCGATAACAAGGCAGCGGTAGATGAGTGTGTCGATCTGGTCGCGAGGGTGTGTGGAGAGCTAGGAGGCCGAGCTCGGAGACATCGGCAGCGTGGGTTTGGCGACCTGCTGGAGGCGCGATTTGGGCAGGGTGGCCGCGCAGTGAAGCCGGTCATGCTGCTGGGACATCTGGACACAGTCTGGCCGCTTGGAACGTTGCAGAAGATGCCATTCAAGGTGGAAAAGGGACGGGTGTGGGGTCCGGGTGTGCTGGATATGAAGGCGGGTGTGGCGATGGCGCTGACGGCGGTCGAGTATCTGCTCAAAGAAAGGCTTCTCGCGCGGCCTGTCATTTTACTTCTGGTGAGCGATGAGGAAGTTGGGAGCACGGTTTCGCGTTCTCTCACGGAGAAGCTAGCACGCGCGTGCGAAGCCGTGTATGTGCTCGAACCTGCGCAGGGATTGGAGGGCGCCTATAAGACAGCGCGCAAGGGGGTGGGCGGATACACCATTCATGTAACAGGGAAGGCGGCGCACAGCGGGGTGGATTTTACGCTCGGGCACTCAGCCATTGCAGAGCTCGCGCAGCAGATCGGAGTGGTTCAGGCATTTACTGAGCTGAGCCGTGGCATCACGGTAAATGTTGGAACCATTCGGGGGGGAACACGGTCTAACGTAGTAGCTGCCGAAGCGTGGGCAGAAGTCGATGTGCGGATCGCCAAATCCGGCGACGCGGCTCGGATCGATCGACGCTTTCGCAGATTGCGGGTTCAGGACCGTGGTTGTGTCCTGAAGGTGGAGGGTGGATTCAATCGACCCCCAATGGAGCGAACACCGGGGACGGTGGCTCTTTTCCGGCGAGCAGCAACTCTTGCTACGGCGATGGGTTTCGGCTTGCAGGAAGCTGCGACAGGTGGCGGCTCGGATGGAAATTTTACTTCGGCGCTGGGGATTCCGACGCTGGATGGGATGGGTGCCGTAGGCGAAGGCGCTCATGCAGTGCACGAATCAGTCGTATTGAAGGAATTGGCGCCGCGAACGGCGCTGCTGGCTGCGATGCTGTCGAAACCGGAAAGGTGAAGGCCATGCTGAGACTGGTGGAATATGGGCTGCTAGCGGTATCGCTACTGACAGTAATTGGGTTGATCATGATGACACCGCGCGCTCCTGCTCCGAAGCCGGCAGAAAGCTCTGAGGCAAAGAAGCGGCATGTGGGAGAAGGGTAAGAGCCCCTGTAGCTGCGCATGATCCAATCTCGTTCCATTTCGGCAAAGAACTCAAAAAGATAAATGTGACAGACCACTTGTTGGCTTACCTTATAGTAAGATACGACTTACCTGGAGGTAAGCCAACATGGCCTCGACTGCAGTAATCAGCTCAAAGGGGCAAATCGTAATTCCTGCCGCCCTGCGAAAAAAATATCGATTAAAGGAAGGGACGGTCGTGGCCTTCCGGGAAGAGAAAGGCCACCTGGTGCTGGAGCCGGACCCTTTTGCCGCTGTTCTTGCGTTGTACGGGTCACTCAAAGGCCATAACCTGGAAAAGATACTGATCGAGGAACGCCGTAAAGAGCGGGAGCGGGAGGATCGAGAGGACCGGTGGTGAAGCACTACGTCCTAGACGCTAATGCTGTGCTTCGCTATCTGATGGGGGCTGACGGCGGTGAAAAAATACGGTCGCTTGTCCTCAACGCCGAGCAGGGCACGACTCACTTATCGATGTCCGTTATCAACCTCGGCGAGGCTCTCTATGTGCTCCTGAAATCGTTCGAAGAAGGAAGAGCGCTCCAGATGATTCGAGAGCTGCGGCAGGTGATTTCGATTGCCGATGCGGACGTAGAGCGGACAGTGCAGGCGTCGATCCTGAAATATCGATACAAGCTGGGTTATGCCGACAGCTTCGCAGCTGCTCTGGCGATCGAGTACAACGCGACCCTCGTCTCCGCCGACCCTGCCTTCGAAAAGCTGGAACGAAAGCTCAAATGGATGAAGCTGCCGCGGTTTCGGGGATAGTGCGTGCGGTTTTTTCCAGACGTGTGCGCGTCCCTTCGATCATGCCGGCGACGAGGGTCAGCGGCAATCCAACGACATTGAAATAGCAGCCGTGAATGCGGGGTATCCAGCGTGCGGCGCGGCCCTGAATGGCGTAGGCTCCGGCCTTGTCGGCGGGTTCGCCGGTGGCAATGTAGTCAGCGATCTCCGGCTCAGAAAGCGTGAGCATGGTGACATGCGTGACTTCGGCAGCCGTCTCGACGCTGTCTGGCGCGATGACAGCGACTCCGGTGATCACCTGGTGAGTCGCTCCCGAAAGCAGGCGAAGCATGCGTGCAGCATCGGCGGCATCAGCCGGCTTCCCAAGGATTTCTCCGTTGGGCGCGACGACAGTGGTGTCGGCACCGAGGACGATAAGCGGGTCGCTGTCGTTTTCGTGTTTTAAGTGCTGGGCGTAGACAGCCTCGGCCTTCTCGCGAGCCAGGCGGATGACGTAGGCAATGGGCGATTCGCCGGGCCGGATATCTTCCGCGATCGAGGCCGGGGCGATGGTGAAGGAGAAGCCAGCCTGCGTGAGCAATTCCCTGCGGCGCGGCGATGCCGATGCGAGTACGAGCATAGATTGATTATCGCTGAAGGGCGGACTAGATCGGGATGTAGTCATTCCCACCTTTGCGCAACTGCGCCGCAAAGATGGGGCACCCAAATTCGTGGTGATCACTCGATGCGCGTACCGGTGCGGGGACCGTCACTGGTGCAGATGCCCCAGGCCATGCGTGGGGTGTTGTGGGCTAGGCCGTAGCGGCCGTCACGGGCAAGCAGGATAATGCCGCCGTGTCCGCCGAGGCGCTTATGCAGGTAAGAAATGGCTTCGGGGGCAACCTGTTCTGGTGACCGGCCCAGTTGAACACGATCTGCGGCCCACTTGCCCAGGACCAGCTTCATGATGGGCTCGCCCCATCCGGTGAGCGAGACGGC
>DATAQX010000595.1:0-4389 GCA_036264455.1 Silvibacterium sp.
GGGCGCTGAGTAATCCCTGATCCGATCCGATCTGGTGGAACTCATGTTTGTTGGCGAGGGAGAAGCGGAAGAAGCGTCCGTTGGCTCCGTTCATGATGCGGAAGCGATAGAGGGTCGGCTCGACATCGAGGTAAGGCAGGAACTTGCCGTTGACGAGTATGGCGCCCCCGAAGACCTCGGGCACCCAGACCTCGCCGGGCTTTTCTGAGACGGGGTAGTCGAGCTGGCCGTCAGCGCGGAGGAAGCGATCACAGATGAGCAGCGGGATGTCATAGCGGTCCTCGGGCAGGGCGAGGTGATCCTCGCGCGCGTCGCGCAGGATGCAGAAGCCCATCATTCCGGCGTAGGTGTTGAGGCGGTTAATGCCCATGGTGTGGTCGTGGTAGAAGAGCGTGGCGGCGTGCTGGAGCGAGGGATAGAAGCAGGTCTGGGAGTTGCCGGGGAGTGTCCATTCCTCGGGGTATCCGTCACTCGCGGGCGGGGTGCGGCCGCCGTGGAGGTGGACGACGGCGCGGACGTCGGGGATGTCGTGACTTGCTCCGTGGAGGGAGTGGTCGATGGGGAAGATGTGGCGCGTGGGAAGGCGGTTCTGCCACTCGACGATCATGCCGACGGCAATAGCTGCCTTAAGAGTGGGACCGGGGAAACTGCCTCCGATGGTCCACATGCGCGTGGGAGGCAGGTCGCGGTGGACTTTGACGGTCGTTTCGGCGATGGGGAGGCGGTAGAAGGGGATCTGCTGTTTGGGGTCACTGCCTGGAATTCCGGTGGGTGTGGGGCGGGTTCCATCAGGCCGGGCGACAGCGGGGATGGGCAGCGGGTCGACGAAGGGCTGAAGCGTGGAGGGATCGAGAATGGGCGCCTTGGTTTGGGCAGCGAGAGCGGGGCGGAGGTCGGAGCGGAGAGCAAGGCTCGCGATGGCGAGGCCGCTCGAAGTGACGAAGCTTCGGCGCGTGATCAGGGAAAGATTCTCCTAAATGAAAAAGGGTAGCAGCGCGTGGCCGCTACCCCCCCAGTGGATGAAGAGAGTTTACCAGCCGTGGTCGTGATCGTTGTCGTGGTCGGAAGTGACGAGGCCTGTGCTGGGATCGAGCAAGTATTCGCCGCCGTTGGAAGGGCTTCTGAAATCGAACATGCCGTTGAGGGTTCCAGCGAGCGCATCGAAGGAGCCGGTAATGCGTTGGCCGCCGAGCCAGTTGTCCTCAATGAAGCGCAGGATCGAAGTCTGGTCGGTGGTGGTGTGGTCGACGAAATTATGCCTGGCGTAGGGAGAGATGACCTGCAAGGGCATACGCGGGCCGTAGCCGCAACGTCCCTGGGCGTGCTCGACGGTGACGCCGGCGAGAGCAGTGCTGGCGCTGCTGCCGCATTGCCCGGGGGCGTTCAGGGCATCCATCGAGGTCTGCGACTGGTTGACGATGGGGCTCATCTGGTGGTCATACCAGCCGTCAGAGTCGTCGTAGGCGATGATGATGGCGGTATTCTTCCATTCCGGGCGCTGCTGGAGGAAGTTGATGACCTGCACGACGAAGGTCTGCTCGTCGAGCGGGTCGGAGTAGCCAGCGTGGGCGTCCTGATAGCCTGCAGCCTTCAGGAAGCTGACGGCAGGCATGTTGCCGGCCTTCACCGCACTGTAGAAGTCGTCGATGTCGTACTGGTGGTTGGCCTGGTCGCCATCGACACCGATCATACTGGTTGAGCTCGGGCGGAGGTGCTTGGGGTTCCACGTCGAGGTGTAGTACTGGAAGGGCTGGTGGTGCGGGATATAGTCAGCCTTGGCACTGTTGGTGATGGTGGAAGTGTGCGAGCGCTTGCAGCCCGTGGTTCCGTTGGGATTGGTCTTGGTCAGATCGAAGCCGCCTTCGAAAAAGCCCCAGGTAATGCCCTTGGCGTTCAGAAGGTCCCCGATGTTCTGTCCGCTGAGTTGGACGGTTGCGCCGCTGGTCGTCGAGCACACATCGCCTATCGGGTCAGCGTCGCTAACCAGGGTGAATCCGCCCGCGCCATCTTCAATCACATCGCCGCCAGCGTTGACCTGATCGGTCACGCCGTTGGTCTGGCCCGAAACAAGATTGATTGCGCCGGGAGTCGAGGGGCCGAAGTTGGTGTCATAGGAGTTGTCGTTCAGAGCATAGCGCTGGGCGTAGTTCCAGAGCGCTGTCACGGTGTTTCCGTCGTAGTAGCCCATGACCAGGGCGGTCGTCTGGTGGTTGGGCGGCGGAGGGCCAGCGGTTCCGGTAAATTCCGGGAAGGAGTCCATCAGACCGGCGTGGAAGGCCTGCTGCTCAGGCGTGTAGTCGTGATCCTGATCGTTGGTAGCCGCTTCGGAACGGTCGAGACGGAAGGGATTCGATGCGCTAGCGCCGTTTCCAGTCTTGTTGACCAAGTTGGGATTGTTGAAGAGAAGCCCATCGGTATAGCCGTTTACGGTAGGCGTGTCGGCCTTAGCGTGGAATTTGGGTTCGTGGGGCGGATTTGCCGCATTGGGATAGGTGCCGAAGTAGTGATCGAAAGAGATATTTTCCCCAAAGATGACAACAACATGCTTGATGGGGGTGGCGGTCGAACCATTGGATTCCGCACGGACTGCGGCGGGTCCAACGATCTGGGAGGCAACCAGCAGCGTTGCCAGCGAATTTGCGATCAATTTTTGCATCATGGTTCCTCGAGGAGCGGCGGATCACGCCGACCATCCCAACGAATAAATGTCGGATGCAATCAGTACTTTACGGTCGTGTTACAGAATGAAGAAAAGATTGTTAGCCGAAGGAGGATTGAGCGAAAAATGGAACCATATCAAAAAAGACCGAGTGCGGCGTGACGAAAGATCAAAATTTGGCATGACTGAAGTCATGCCCTACACGGCGCAAAGTGCTATCGCCTGGCGCAGGGCGGTGACAGGGTCGATGGTGGCCACAAATTCGTGGGCCACGTAGCCCTGATAGCCCGTGTCGGCTATGGCCCGCATCAGCGCGTCGTACTGGATCTCCTGATTATGGTCGAGCTGATGGCGGCCGGGAACGCCACCGGTATGAAAGTGCCCGATCACTCCAATATTGGCGCGGATGGTCGAGATCAGATCGCCTTCCATGATCTGCATGTGGTAGATGTCGTAGAGCAGCTTCACGCGCGGCGAGTTCACCTCCCGCATCACTGCCGCCCCCCAGGCGGTGTGATCGGCCATGTAGTCGGGGTGATTCACCTTGCTGTTGAGCAACTCCAGGCAGATGGTGACGCCATTGTCCTCGGCAATTTTCTTCACGCGATTCAGTCCGGCAACCGTATTGCGCGCGCCCTCCTCGTCCGACATGCCGCGGCGGTTTCCGGAGAATGTAATGACGCTGGGCACGCCAGCCTTCGCGGCCAGCGGGATGTTCCTGCGGAAGGCGGCCTCGATCACGGCGTGATTCTCGACGCGATTCATGGCGTCGGAGATGGTTCCGCCTCCGGCATAGCCCATGGTGCAGATCAGACCATGCCGGTGCGGAATCTCATACTCGTCCACTTCGAGAAGATCGACGCCTTTCAGGCCAAGGCCAGCCGCCATGGAGCACATCTGGTCGACGGAGAGATCTTTGTAACACCAGCGGCAGACGGACTGGCGAATCCGTTCGCCCGGCGCAGCAGGCGCGGTTTGCGTGAGCGACGACTCTGCCATAGCGGGAGAAGCTCCAAGGGCAAGAGAAACTCCCAGTCCGGATTTGAGCCCGGTCTCGCAGAAGCTTCGCCGGGAAAGTGAGCGCATCGGTGGCACCTTATTCCGCCGGAGCTGGATTTTCCGCGGTGAAGGGCGAGCAGCAGGGCTTTTCAACCGGAGCGAACTCCATCAACTCCAGGCGCGTTTCGTCGGGATCGAATAGGTTGTACTGCCACTTGCCGTCTTTCCCGAGCTGCGGGCCCGTATGCTCGTTGCTCAAACGGCCTTCAGAGTCGAGCGTGGTCACGGCCTGCTCCATATTCACCACGCCGATCGAGAGATGGTTGAGCACGCCGAGCTGCTTTTGCATAGCTGATGCCGGGACACCGCTGCCGGAAGGCACCGGGCTCAGCATATACTCCAGCCAGTCGTGGCCGTCGGGGACTTGCTGCGAAACCCAGTCCGTCCTGTCGGGCTTCATGCCGCCAAACCAGTAGGGCCGGAAGCCGAGAATCTCGCGGTAGAACGCGTCCTCCGCATCCTTGCTATGGACGCTCATGCCGACGTGGATGATGCGATGGCCAATCGGACTTGCTCCAGTAAGGACAATGGGGCGCGCGGGCGGCTGTACAAATCCGACAATGTTACCCTCGGGATCTTTTACGTGAAACCAGAGACTGCTGTCGGAGCCGTGTTCGACACTTGCCGGTACCTCGACTTTGTGCGCGGCAAGGTAGAGGCGAAGAGCCTCA
>DATAQX010000577.1:0-3716 GCA_036264455.1 Silvibacterium sp.
GCCGCGAGCATCAGCATGAAGGTCGAAGTACTGCGCGAGCGAGGTGAGAGCCGGCTGGTCTTCTGCTTCCTGCGTGATCAGAGCCGGACCAGTGCCGGCAATATCCAGCGCCGCTTTCTCCTGCGAAGAGAGCATAGGGAGTTCTGAGAGAGCGAGCGCATCATCGCCCATCACAGCTTCGAGAACGCGTATGTACTGCTCGATAAGGCGCCGGATACGCTCTGGTCGGAAGAAAACCGTGTTGTACTCGATCTGCAGTCGCGGACCCTCTGCGCGCTCGACGATGCTGACCAACATGTCGAAGTTGACACCGCCACTCACCGAAGGCCGGGGCTGGATGCGCAGCTCGCCTGCAGTCTGCGGTTGCATGAAAGCTTTCTGGTAGACGAAGTAGACCTGCAGAAACTGCGAAGTTGCGCCCGCCTGGTCAAGTTGAAACTCCTCGGTCAGGCGCGAGAAAGGCAGATCCTGGTGCGCGTAAGATTTCGCGCTCCAGTCGATGACTCGATTCAGCAGCTCCCGATAACTGGGATTGCCGCGCAGGTCGGCTAGGATGACTTGAGGGTGCGCAAAACGGCCGATAACATTTTCCATGCCCGGCTGGGTGCGGTTTGCTATGGTCGATCCAAGCAGGAATTCCTGTTGCCCGACATAGCGGGAAATGAGTGCTTCGAATGCCGCAAGAAGGACCTGATGCATAGTGGCATCATGTTGCCGGCAATAGGCTTTGAGGCGCGCGGTGAGAGCCGGCGGCAAAAGCTGACCTTCGATATCTCCGGGAGCGCTTTTTTGCGCGGTGCGGGGAAAGTCAGTGGGCAGATCGATCGCGGGCATTTCCCGCTGAATGTGTTCCTTCCAGTAGGCCAGCGCCGCCTGGGCCGCTTCACTTTCCAGCCAGGATTGTTGCCACACGGTAAAGTCGGCAAATTGAAAGGGAAGCTCAGGCAGCGCGGGCTCGCGCTTCTGCACTGCAGCCGCATAGAACGCGGCGAAGTCGCGTACCAGGATACCGTTCGACCATCCATCACAGGCAATGTGGTGCACAGTAAACGCGAGGAAGTGGTCGGTTTCCGTGAGATGAATGAGATGAACGAAGAAGGCCGGTCCGGAAGCGAGATCGATACGTATCCGGCTGTGTTCATGGATGAGCTCTTCAGCTCTTTGCTGGCGCGCAGCCTCGGGCAGCTCACGAAGATCGGAGACAGTGAAGATATAAGCGGGCTCTTCGGAGATGATCTGGGAAAGAGCTCCATCAATCATGCGAAAGGTGGTGCGCAGGGCTTCATGACGCTCGACCAGCGCACGGACACACTTCTCGGCAAGGGCGTCCTGAATGGGGCCTTCGAGGCGAAAGGCAACCGCCATGTTGGAGGCAGTAGACGCGCCCGCCAGCTGATCAAGAAGCCAGTAACGGCTCTGCTCCAGACCGGCAGGGAAAACATATACTCCGTCTAGCTGCGACCCCTCGGCCACATGCCCATCGGCAAGGTGCGGGTCTTCCGGATGCACGCTTTGTACGATATCACCAGAGTAGGGATGACTCATTCGAACAGGACCAGAGGCAAATATAATGGGAGCTTTACCATGAATTACTGCAAATCAATCAGCATGTTATTGCAAAGTATTACTGCAATACGGTACGCGGCCTGCGATGCAGCGAGCGAGGGACTGGCTGGATCGTTCCACTGGTTGATTCGGGGGACTGTTCGTCACGGTTCTCTTGAACCTGTGCGCAGATCGCCGAAATGGTCTTGTACTGAAAAATATGCCGGGCTGTAATCTTCATTCCAGCCTGATTAGCGAGCGTGTTGATCCGGAATATCATCAGCGAATCGCCGCCTAGCTCAAAGATACTATCTTCGACGCTAACCTCCTTAAGATTTAGAACATTGGACCATATCAGGGCAAGTGTTTCCTCCCGAGTGTTGCGAGGATAGACAAAAGATCGCTCGCGCATAAGCTGTTCGGGTTGTGGCGCAGGAAGCGCACGACGGTCCACTTTGCCGTTGACGGTGCGGGGGAAGCTCTCGACCGCGACAATCGCGGCGGGCTGCATGTAATCGGGCAGCTGTGTTTTGAGCCAGGCGCGAAGTTCAGCAATCAGGTTGGCCGTATCGCCTGACTGAGAGGAAACCTGCGCCGGAATGATATATGCTGCCAGGCGTTTGTCTCCTGGCGCGTCATGCTCAGTGACCCAGTCGGTGCGCACGCAGGCGACAGCGGAGCGGACCAGCGGCGAGCGCTCAAGAGCGTATTCGATTTCTGCAAGTTCGATGCGATAGCCGCGAACCTTGACCTGCGTGTCGGCCCGGCCGAGGAATTCAACGGTGCCGTCGGCGCGATATCGGGCCAGATCGCCTGTGCGATAAAGGCGTTCGGCGAGGCCGGGCGCAAAGGAATGGCTGATGAACTTTTCGGCGGTGAGTTCGGGTGCGTTGAGGTAGCCGAGGGCAACTCCATCGCCTGCGGCGAAAAGCTCTCCAGTGACGCCAACGGGTACCGGACCCATAGCCGCATCGACGATGTAAATGCGTGTGTTCGCAATGGGTCGGCCGATAGGAACTGTTCCGGATGCCAGGCTGTCCAGCGTAATGGTGTGGCAGCAGGTAAAAGTAGTGTTCTCGGTTGGTCCGTAGCCATTGATAAGTCGAAGGTAGGGCAGCTCTTCGAGAACGCGGCGGACATGGGTAACGGAGAGCACATCTCCACCGGCCAAGAGCTGCCGGAGCGGGCGGAGAGTTTCAAGGTGCGTGGTAGCGATGAGATGAAAGAGTGCGGCCGTCAGCCAGAGCGTGGTTATATTGTGCTGCTGGATGAGCGTGCCGATGTCCTCCGGTGTGACGCGCCCGGCGGGGGCGAGGACGAGGCGGCCTCCGTTGAGCAGTGCGGCCCAGATCTCGAATGTCGCAGCGTCGAAAGACAGGGGAGCAAGCTGCAGGAAGACTTCGTCGGCGGAGAAGCTGGCAAAGGTATTGTTCTTGACCAGGCGCAGAACGGCGCGATGCGGAACCAACACACCCTTGGGATTGCCCGTTGAGCCGGAAGTGTACATCACATAAGCCAGATCGTCAGGTCCGGACGCGTGGACCAGATTGCTGCCTGGTTCCAGAGCGATGGCCGGCCAGTCGGCGTCTATACAGATGACGTTCGTCGCAAGCTCGGGCAGGTTTGCCGCGATGGAACGCTGCGTGAGCAGGCACTTCACCTGCGAGTCCTCGATAAGGAAGCTCAGACGCGGCGCCGGGTAGCTCGCATCGATCGGCACATAGGCCGCACCGGCCTTGAGGATTGCCAGAAGGCCGACAATGACTTCGAGCGAACGATCGAGGCACAAGGCCACACGCGCGCCGGGTTTGACACCGTTGCTTTCAAGGAAGTGAGCGAGCTGGTTGGCCTTCTCGTTCAGCTCCGCGTAAGTGAGCGATTGATTGCCTGCGCTGATGACAATGGCCTCGGGCGTGCGCTTTGCCTGCTCTTCGAAGACGCGGTGAATCGAGCTTGTACGCGGGTATTCTGTCGCCGTACCGTTCCAGTCGACGAGCAACTGTTTCTTCTGCTCGGCGGTGAGCAGTGAGATCTTGCCTGTGGGCTGCGTGGCATCGTCCACGAAGGCCTGCAGGATAGCCTCGAGGTGGCCGCACCAACGCTCGATGGTCGAATCGTCGAAGAGGCTGGTGTTGTAGTCGCAATCGAGCCAGAGCTCATTGCCACGGTCG
>DATAQX010000026.1:0-2324 GCA_036264455.1 Silvibacterium sp.
TTCATGCAGTATGCAGGTTCCGTCATAGGCATGCCGTTTTCGCTCGAAGGTTTCGCCTTCTTTACCGAAGCGATCTTTCTTGGAATCTACCTGTATGGCTGGAACCGAGTGCCAGGGTGGCTTCATCTTGCCTCGGGCATCGTTGTCGCGGTCAGTGGCGTCCTCTCCGCGATATTTGTCACGCTGGTGAACGGCTGGATGAATACGCCGACAGGCTTCGATATCGTGGCTGGAAAGTTCGAGAACATCCATCCGTTTATTGCGATGCTGAATCCGGCAGGAATTCCAGAAGCCGTGCACATGGTCCTGGCGGCGTATACCGCAGCCGGCTTTGCGACAGCCGGTATCCATGGGTGGCTTCTCCTGCGCCGCGGAAGGAATCGATTCGATGAGGTAGCTATCGGAATCGCACTGCTGGTTGGAGGTGTGGCCGTAATCCTTCAGAGCGTGAGTGGAGATGCGCTAGCCCGCATGGTAGCGGAGCAACAACCGATGAAGCTGGCTAGCCTGGAGGGTCAGTTCCACACCGAAATTGGCGCACCGCTGCGCATCGGTGGGATTCCCTTTCCGGATGAACGCGAGACAAAGTATGCCATTGAGATTCCGCATGGGCTGAGCCTGTTGGGGTTTCATAAATACAATGCGCTGATCAAAGGACTCGACCAGGAGCCACAGTCCGACTGGCCAAACGTGCGGATTGTTCACATCTGTTTTCAGATCATGGTGGGCTGTGGCAGCCTTTTATCTCTCTTCGCTCTTGCGTCAGGCTGGATCTGCTGGAAGAAACGCCCTCTGCACACACTCTTTCTGAAAGCGCTGGTTCTCGTCAGCCCACTTGGCTTTGTAGCTCTGGAGGCAGGATGGATGGTGACGGAGTTGGGCCGTCAGCCATGGATCATCTATCACCTCATGCGCACTAAAGATGCAGTGACTTCGATGCCCAACGTGACGCTCACCTTCTCGGTGATGATAGCGCTGTACGTGATTCTCGGAATTGTCGTTGTCTGGCTATTGAGCAGGCACGTGATCGCAGCGCCGGAGACGAAGCAAATCGAACATCCGGAGGTTCTCGTATGAACGCATGTGAAATCCTTGCGGCGATTATGCTGATCTCGCTTGTGATCTACTCCCTGCTCGGTGGAGCTGACTATGGCGCGGGCTTTTGGGATATTGTCTGCTCTGGACCGCGAAAGCAGGGTCAGCGCGACTTGATTGCGCAGGCGATCCAGCCGGTATGGGAGGCAAACCACATCTGGTTGATCCTGCTTGTCGTCCTGATGTTTTCCGGCTTCCCTGCTGCGTTCAGCTCGATGAGTGTAGGCCTTGCCGTGCCGATCTTTCTGATCCTGCTCGGCATCGTATTGCGCGGTTCATCGTATGTCTTTCGCGCCTATTTTGCAGGTGACGTTAGCACGCAGCTTTACTGGGGAAAGGTCTTCTCGATTTCGAGCAGCATCACGCCCTTGTTCCTGGGTATCGTGATCGGCGCAATCTCGGGTGACGCTGTCCTGGTGGATGACGGCAGGAGTGAAAACGGGTTTCTTCGCACATGGCTGCAGCCGTTCCCATTGATTGTTGGCTTGCTATCGCTTTCACTCTTCGCTTATCTATCGGCCTGTTATCTTGCCGTCGAGACCGACGATTCTGAGTTGCAGGAGGACTTCCGGAAGCGAGCCTTATTCTCTGGTTTTGTTTCCGTCATGGCAGCGTTTGCCACTTACGTTGTCGCAGGAAATTCCGCTCAGGGGATACTCGATGGCCTTTCACGCTCTCTCGATGGTTGGTTAATCGAAGTGGGAGCTGCGATAGCGACATTGGTTGCCTTCCAGGCGCTCTGGTCGCGCAGCTATCCCCGCGCACGCATAGCCGCGGCAGCCCAGGTCGGGCTCATCGTGACGGGCTGGGGCCTTGCCCAGTATCCCTATCTCGTCCGGCCCGAACTCACGATCTTCAATAGCGCCTCTCCACCAAACATCCTCGTGGACATGGTGATCGCTGTCGTATTGGGTGGCGTGATTCTTATTCCTTCACTTATCCTGCTGCTCCGCATCTTCAAGACGGATCGCAAATCAATATCCGCCGGCGCCGAAACAACCTCTGTCTAATGCTTTAGTCCTTGGAGAACTCAAATGATGCTTGTGCCAATTTCGAAATCTTTGCAGAGCGCACTTGAAACATTATCGAGGGAGACGGGAGTGCCTATCTCACAACTCGTGGCGGACACACTCTCCCATGGCCTCGGCATACCGCTTCACACTCTTTTCCAGGTCTCTACATCAGGGGCTCTTGTAGAAGGCGTGTACCAAAGTGCCGTATCGAGCAAT
>DATAQX010000087.1:0-8093 GCA_036264455.1 Silvibacterium sp.
GGATTTCCGGAGACAGACCGGCGTCATCACACGTAAGTCTCCGCGGCATGGCATCGCCATCGGAAAAGCTCGAACTGATGATCCTGAGAGTAGCAGGCGTCTGCCCGTCCGCAATATCGGTGCGCCCTTGCCGACGGTGAGCCCGGAGAATTCCCATTCCCAGCAGGAACACCGCCAAGAGAACCGCACCAATCGCAACCCACCATCTCCATTTTCTCAGCGCCATCGTTGCTCTCCTCAGACTGCCTGCTCTAACACGCGGCGAGGAACGTCAGTGCTCATCATCGCGATTCAGGATTTGATGCTATTCGTCTTAATTCTCTTACTGCAGGGTGCTTAAATAGAAGGGTTTGGAAGAATAAGTTTTTGTTCGGGCTGTCTTTTTGAGGCTGCGCATAGCTGTCCCGAAACGGAGCGGTATTGCAATGAAGCTGAAATCTCCCTACCTGATCAAGCCCAATAGTAAAGTCCGGCTCGCGCATATCTCCACCGCTCCAAAGGGCGTCACAGAAGACAAAAAAGTAGCCCAGGTTGAACTGGATCGCATTCGCAACAATATGGCCGAGCTGCAGGAGGTTCTCTACGCCGAACAAAAGCATGCGCTCCTGGTCATCCTGCAGGGGATGGATACGGCGGGCAAGGATGGCACTATCAGCCATATCTTCAGTGGCATCAATCCACAGGGCTGTGACGTTACGGCATTCAAAGTGCCCACGCCCATCGAGACGCGGCATGACTTCCTCTGGCGCGCCCATCAGGCTGTGCCGCCGCTGGGCATGATTGGCATCTTTAATCGCTCCCACTACGAGGATGTGCTCCCTCCGCGTGTTCACAAAATCATCACCGAAAAAGTAGCAGGAAAACGCCTTGACGAAATCAACAGCTTTGAAGAGATCCTCACCCGCAACAACATCACCATTTTGAAGTTTCTTCTGCATATTTCTTACGCTGAGCAGGGCCGTCGTCTCGCCGAGCGGCTGCAGGACCCCGACAAGCACTGGAAGCTTAGCGACGCCGATTTTCGCGAACGCAAATTCTGGAACGATTACACGCGCGCCTATGAAGACATTCTTGAACGCACCAGTCCCAAACACGCACCCTGGTTCGTGATTCCCTCGGATTTCAAATTGCACCGGAATCTCGCGGTCTCAGAGATCCTGCTCGATACCATGCGTGGCATGAAGATGAAATATCCTAAGCCCACCTTCGACCCGGCAAGCATTATCCTCGATTAGCGCACGCTCTTCAGTGCGTCGCGATTTCGCCCTTGCCCGCCGCGCGCTTCTTCATGAAAAACACCAGCGGAATCATGCAGGCGCTGCCCACCGCGAGCACGATAATCACATCCAGGTAAGCCAGCACTGTGCTCTGCGTAACCAGCTGTCGATACAAGCTGGCTTGAGCCATCTGGCGTGCCTGCGCCATGGATGGTGTTCTACCGCCTACGTGGGTCAGAAGATTTGCAATTGCTTCCACGCGCTGGCGAAACATCATATCCAGTTCGGTCAGGTGCATCACCAGGCGGCTCTGGTGGAACTGGCTGCGGCGCGCCAATTCGGTGACAAAAAACGCGGTACCGACGCTGCCGCCAATATTTCGAGCCAGGTTCGTCAGGCCGGAGACGTCATTGTTCTTCTCGGGTGGAACATCCGTGTACGCGAGCATGTTGATGGGCACGAAGAGGAAAGCCAGTCCTGAGGCCTGAAAGACGCGCAGCCACGCGAGGTAGCTGTAGCTGGCTAGGGCATCCATGCTGTGCATCCGGAGCAGAGCGAGAGAGAGCATCGCGAATCCATATGCGACCAGGTAGCGCGGGTCCACTCGTCCAGCCAGGAAGCCGACCAGCGGCATCATCAGCATGACCATTACGCCGCCAGGCGAAATCACTAACCCGGCCTGTTCGGCTGTGTATCCCAGAATGGTCTGCGCGAACTGCGGAATCAACACGGTCGTACCGAAGAGGACAAAGCCCAGTACGAACATCAGTACGAAGGAAATCGCGAAGGTCCGGTTGCGGAACATCGTCAGGTCCAGAATCGGCTTGTGCTTTTTGCGTATCTGGCGCATCTCCCAGAAGATCAGCGTACTCAGGCCGATCACACACAGAACCGTAAAGATGGTGATGATGTGTGATCCGAACCAGTCGTCCTCCTGTCCCTTGTCGAGGATGAACTGCAGCGAGCCGAAGCCAAGTGCCAGCAGGCCAAAGCCAAAGTAGTCCAGGTTCAGGCCGCGCTTGCGCATCGCGGCGACTTCCTTGTGGATGTGCGGCGGATCCTCGACTACGCGCGAGGTAAGGAAGAGAGAGACAATGGCGACCGGCACGTTGATGAAGAAGATCCACCGCCAGTCGAAGCTGTCCGTAATCCAGCCGCCCAGTGTGGGTCCGATGGCCGGAGCAAATACCACCGCCATTCCATAGACGGCAAAGGCCTGCCCGCGCTGCTTCGGCGGGAAAGTATCGGCCAGGATCGCCTGCTCGCTCGGCGCCAGCCCTCCGCCGCCGATTCCCTGCAGGACCCGGAAGAAAATAAGGAGCGGCAATGACGGAGCTAGGCCGCAAAGGGCCGAACTTATGCCAAAAAGCACCACGCAGATCATGTAAAAGCGTTTGCGCCCCATAAATGAGGTGAGGTAGGCGCTGGCCGGAAGGATAACGGCGTTTGAAACCAGGTAAGAAGTCAGGACCCAGGTCGCTTCATCCTGAGTCGCGCCCAGGCCGCCTGCAATATGGGGCAGCGCCACATTGGCGATGGAGGTGTCCAGCACCTCCATGAAGGTGGCAAGGGTAACGGTAAGTGCAATCGCCCAGCGGTTATGTTTGGGCGTCCACAAGCCCTCTGCAGTCGGCTCTGGCATCGGCGATGGCCTTTAGAGAGATTGAATAGATTCGAAGATGCAGAATTTCTGCTGGTCGGCTGGGCCTGTGTTGAGCAAGCGGAAACTGCTGCAGCATTTCTCCGATCGGAGAAATGCTTTAGACTTCAATTTTGATGATGAATGCCGAAGTAGAAACGCTGATGTTCATACAGGATGCCGATCAGAGCATCGCCCGCTTGCGCCGCGAGATTGCCGCACTGCCCAAACACCTCGCCGAACTCGAAGAAAAGCTGGTTAAGCAGAAACTGGCAGTTGAGCAGGTTGAGAAATCAATCAAGGAAGAAGAGGTCAAACGCCGGCGCCTGGAGAGCGATCTCAAAGACCAGCAGCAGAAAATCGTAAAGTTTCGCGATCAGTCGAGCAGCGTCAAGACCAATGAGCAATACACTGCATTGCAGCACGAGATCGGCTTCGCCGAAACCGAGATTCGCAAGGTCGAAGATCGCGAGATCGAAAGCATGGAGCGCTCAGAACAGCTGGAAGCTCAACGGGCTGTCGCGCGGCAGGAACTCGCTGACCAGACCAGAGTCGTCGAATTGGAAAAAGAGGCAGCCCGCTCCACTTCCACTCAGCAACAGGCCCAACTGGCCGCTCTCGGCGACGAGCGGACTCGTTTGAGGGCCAATATCGGTGAGGATCTTCTGGCCACATACGACCGAATCGCTGGGGTGCGCGGCACCGCCCTGGCGCGGGTCCAGGGACAGCGCTGTCTCGCCTGCCAGATGGCCTTGCGCCCTCAGATGTGGAACCAGGTGCGCATGGGCGACCTGCTGCCCTGCGAAAGCTGCGGACGGCTCCTCTACTATGATCCCGCCCTGGAGCCCGAAGCTCCTCCCGCAAAAGCGGCGAAAAAAAAGAAGCAGGCCCTGGAACCACTCGGCGAGGACACCGGCTCCTAGCTTTCGATGCTGCCCGTTTCGCAGCTCTCCCTTACGTCTCCAGCAGAAAATCCGGAGCCACGGGATTCTCATAGAGCGAGTAGTCGCGTGTCACGACCGTCAGGCCGCTGGGAGTGACGAAATATTTTCGCTTGTCCTCGCTCTGGTCGTATCCGATGACCGTGCCCTCCGGAAGCTGCACGTCGCGGTCGATGATGGCTCGCCGGATACGGCAATGCCGTCCGATGTTCACATGCGAAAACACAATGCTCGAGTCGACTTCGGAATAGGAGTTCACGCGGACGTCCTGCGATAGAACGCTGTTGCGCACGACGGCGCCGGAAATGATGCATCCCGCCGAGACGATTGAATTGATCGCCATGCCCGTCCGCCCCGGTTCGCCGAAGACGAATTTTGCCGGAGGATACTGCCGCACGCGCGTCCGGATCGGCCATTTGCTGTCGTAAAGATTGAAGACCGGTGACACCGAGGCGACGTCCATATTGGCGTCGTAATACGCGTCGAGAGTCCCGACATCGCGCCAATACAGGGCTTGCTGCTGCTTATTCTCATCGACGAAGTTGTAGGCGCGCATCTTGTACTTGCCCAGAATCCCCGGCAGGATATTGTGTCCGAAGTCGTGTTTCGATGAGGGATCTTCCGCATCCTGCATGAGCGCCGGCAGCAGTACATCGGTGTTGAACAGATAGATACCCATCGAGACATCCACCATGCTCGGATTGAACGGCGACCGGATCTCAGTTGTCTTGGGCTTTTCCTTAAACCCGATCACATCGCCGTTCCGCCCAACTTCGACTACACCGAAACTCGCCACCTCTGACGGATCGACGGGCAGGGTTGCCAGCGTCACATCCGCGCCCGACTCGCAATGCTGATCCAGCATCTTGCCATAGTGCATCTTGTAGATGTGGTCGCCGGAGAGAATCAGCACATGCTTGGGCTGCTCCGATCCGATCGAATAGATGTTCTGATAAACCGCATCCGCTGTGCCCATGTACCAGTTCGCGCTTACGCGCTGCATGGGTGGAAGAATCTCGATGAACTCGCCCAGTTCCTGAGCCACGACGCTCGTCCAGCCTTCGCGGACATGGCGATTCAGAGACAGTGCCTTGTATTGCGTCAGAATGTACACGTGACGCAGGTCGGAGTTAATGCAGTTGGAAAGTGTTATGTCGATGATGCGGTAGTTGCCGCCGAACGGCACCGCAGGTTTAGCCCGATCTCGCGTTAGTGGAAACAGCCGCTCGCCTGCTCCGCCCGCCAGCAATACGCCGAGTGTGTCTCTCATAAATCTGGTTGCACCCTCATCGCGTCTCCGCCTCCGAACCCATCAGCGGAATTCGCGCAACGCCCTCGCAGAGACGACCGGATACTAACACAACCAGCATGTTTAGAGCATGAAGCCCCCGCTAGCGGGAACCGTCATGTTCTTCAATCGCGATACGAAGCGATTTCAGGAAGTTCAGATCCTGCGCAGTGAAAGTCTCATTTCCCCCTTGATTCTCTGAGTTCGATGATTCGAGCGCCGCCACAGGTTGCTGCTCGAGCTCGTTCAGACCAATGGTCGCCTCCAGCATCAGCAGCACATCGAACCCCTGCTTGCGAATATTCTTCACAACTCCGGCGATATGCTCAGATTCGGAAACGCTTTCATGGATTGCTTCTCCTAGTTGCTGCACCAGGTTCCGTAGTTTTTGATTCAAGGATTCGCTCCGTTTCCACCCCACCTCGCGCCGGGGCATTTCTAGCAGGTTTTTCTTACCTTACTTCCAGATGATCCACGGAGGCAATCTGAATCTGAATCTGGATGTGGCTGCTACACTTTATTCATGGAGCCGGACCGTTTTGGTCGAAAACTGGGCGTCGGCGTCCGTGTCGCCTCCGGCATGCTACGGGACCGCGCCTCGCAAACCGCTCATTCCATGCAGCAAGAAGCTCCTGTTTACATAGAACGGGGGGCTGAGCAAGGCCGCTCCGTAGCCCGCGGTGCACGAAAATTCGGCCAGTCAATCTGGGGTCCCTTCGCCCATGCCAGCGGAGTTCTCTGGCTCGAAATCACCGGCCTCTTCTTTGCCCTCTTCGGCCTCTTCTTCGCACAGAATGCCTGGAGGCTGCGCCACGGCTGGTACTCCGGACCTGACCATCCGCGCTTCCTGCTCTACATTGCCGTCACCCTCGTCTTCTTCTATTTCGCCTTCAGCTCCTTCTACCGCGCGCGGAGCAAAGAGAAGAAACGCAGACAATAACCAACTGTCATTGTCATCCCGACCGCAGCACGCTCGGATATGCTGGTTCTATGTCGAACCGCGAAATCTTGTTTCGAGCCCTGGAATGCTTCGGCGATCCTGCGCGCCGCGGCAACTACTTTGACCTGTATTCCGAGCACATCGAGCTGCACGGATACGCTGGCGTTGGGCCGGGCCTCGCGAACGTGAAAGCCTACTACGAAGCATTCTGGTCGGCATTTCCAGATGCGAACGTGAAGGTCGAAGACCTCCTCGAGGAGGGGAATAAGATTTCCCTGCGATTTCTGCTGACAGGCACGCATCGGGGGCAGTTCCTCAACCTTCCTCCGACAGGAAGAAGCATTTCGGTACCAGGGATGACCATCGTTCAATTTCAAAACGGCAAATGCGTCGAACGTTGGAGCATCGCTGACTCGGTTCTGTTGTTTACGCAACTGGGATTGAGCACCATCCCAGGTACGGCTTGAGATCTCCCCGACTCGTTACAATACCCAGTTCCCATGCCCGCGCCGGACAACTTGAACCTTAAGCCCGTTTACACCGCCGCCGATCTCGAAGCCTCCGGCTTCGATCCCGCGCGCGACCTCGGCTATCCCGGCGAATACCCCTACACGCGCGGCATCCAGCCCACCATGTATCGTGGACGCCTCTGGACCATGCGCCAGTACGCCGGCATGGGAGATGCCGAAGAGTCCAACCGCCGTTACAAATTCCTCATCGCCAACGGAACGGCAGGATTGTCGGTAGCCTTCGATCTCCCCACACAGATCGGCTATGACTCCGACGACCCCATGGCCCTCGGCGAAGTCGGCAAGGTCGGTGTGGCCATTGACTCCATCGAAGATATGGAGCGGCTATTCGACGGCATCGCTCTCGACAAAATCTCCACCTCCATGACCATCAACGCCACGGCAAGCATTCTGTTGGCGCTTTACGTGGCTGTCGCGAAGCGAACCGGGACCGACGTCAAAAAGCTCTCCGGGACCGTGCAGAACGACATCCTCAAGGAGTACATCGCGCGCGGCACCTACATCTATCCCATTCCGCACGCCATGCGCATCATTACGGATATGTTCGCCTGGGCCAATGAAGAAGTCTCGGAGTGGAATCCCATCTCCATATCCGGTTACCACATGCGCGAGGCTGGCTCGACCGCTGCACAGGAGGTCGCCTTCACCCTCGCCAACGGCATCGCCTACGTGCAGGCCGCCGTTAACGCGGGTCTCGACATAGACCGCTTCGCACCGCGGCTCTCCTTCTTCTTCAACGCACACAACAATTTCTTCGCAGAGGTCGCCAAGTTCCGCTGCGCGCGCCGCCTCTGGGCCGGCATCATGCGCGACCGCTTCGGAGCAAAAAATTCACGTGCATGGATACTGCGCTTTCACACCCAGACTGCCGGTTCCACACTAACCGCGCAGCAGCCCGAGAACAACATTGTCCGCACCGCCATCCAGGCGCTGTCAGCTATTTTAGGAGGCACGCAGTCTCTGCACACTAATGGCTATGACGAAGCCCTCGCGCTGCCGACCGAGGAAGCTGCGCGTATCGCGCTGCGCACGCAGCAGATCATCGCCAGCGAGTCTGGAGTCGCGCAGACCGTCGATCCCTTCGCCGGCTCGTATTATGTCGAATCGCTCACCAGCGAAATCGAGCAGCAGGCCCGCGCCTATCTCGATCGCATCGACGCCCTGGGAGGCATGCTCCGCGCCATCGAGCGCGGCTGGGTCCAGCAGGAGATCCAGAACGCCGCCTACGAATACCAGCAAGCAGTCGATACCGGAGAAGCCACCGTCGTCGGCGTCAACCACTTCACCCGCGAGGAAGAGCCGGACATCCCCATCCAGCGCCTCGACGAATCCCTGGAGCGCCGCCAAGTCGAACGCATCCGCGCCCTGCGCGTCCGCCGCAACGCACAGCGCTGGCAATCGTCTCTCAATCTCGTCCACGATCACGCCTGCAGCGGAGCCAACCTCATGCCCGCGATCTTAGAAGCCGTCGAAAGTTATGCCACCGTGGGAGAAATCGCCGCCGCATTGCGCGAGGTGTTTGGCGAATATCAGGAATC
>DATAQX010000098.1:0-10706 GCA_036264455.1 Silvibacterium sp.
GTAACGGTGACTTCTCCATCTCTGAACCAATCTGTCAGCGGCTCAGTTACAATCATCGCTTCAGCAGCACAAACGAGCAACACGGACGGAAGTGTCACGTATTGGGGTATTTTCGACTCGGGCAACCTGTTGTGGGTCGACGTTAATCCGGATACATCTATCAATGTAGATCTTGCGTTATCAAATGGCCCGCATACGCTCCAAGTTGTGGCCTACGACGATTCCTATACAGGCTCGACCGCTACCATTCCCGTGATGTCAACCTCATCGGGAGTTGTGGTGTCATGGAACGCCTGCATGTACACCCAAAATGGCCAGCACTATCAGGCAATGCAGATTTCGGCCACTGAGCCCCTGACGGGCGTGCTTCAATCGCAGATGTTCTGGAATTCGAATTGTGATCCTGTCCAATGGACCGATCAATTGAATGATGTTGGTTCACCCATGACTCTGGGCACAGGATTCGGCTACACCTACTACTTCATCCATCGTGCCAACATGCCCAATGTTTCTGCAGTCTGGACTATCGGAAATCAAAGTTCAGGCTGTGTCAACTACAAGACGGCTCCAGCTTGTGACTAGTAAGATGTTATAGCGAGTGGTAGCGGAATGAATGCCATGAACTTTCAGCCGTCACCTCGCGTTTGATTTCGGCCCGATCGGGCGTATGGACGCTCTTGCTCATCAAGAGCGATCGCAGTAACGGGACGTTATAAGCGCGCGAGACCTGCGATCCCACTAATTGGGCATAATTTAGGGATGTCGTTAGCAGTAGAAATGTCCGCTTTTTGTAGCAAATGAAGTGCCCGGTTTCATAAGTTAGCCGTCGTAGAGACGGTGGGAAAGTGCGAATCCCGGGTTGTGTGCGGGATTTGCAAGTGTGGTGGGAAAGTCGGCTTTTGGACTTTTCCACCTCGCGTCTTTTCGATGGCCTTGGCTTGCTTTTTGGTGAGCGGCGTCAGGAGCTTTCCTTGCGCGCTGTGGTGTCCGACACAACCGCCCAACCGGCAGTTACTACTTGATTAACTCCCCTACTTGGCTTACCTGCGCTTGAAAAGGAAAGTTCGGAAAACCGGCTTTGTTCTCAACGGTCGCGGGAAGGCCAAGGCGCTCGTTGACCGCAGCAGCGTTCGGCAGCTATCCGAAGAGGGCGCGCGGATAGCGTCAGATATGGCAAGCCGAATCAGTCTTGCATAAGATTGTGTTCATAACGAGCCTCACCGGAGAGAGGCTTGTCGGATCGGCACTGTACTGCCTGCGCACCTCTCTGTCCTTGGAGACGTATTTGGTGGGCCCACCAGGACTTGAACCTGGAACCAAAGCGTTATGAGCACTCTGCTCTAACCAATTGAGCTATGGGCCCTTGCGGAAATTTGAAGCGCGACCGTAATTAACCGTAGTCAAGCGCAACTGACCCCAGTCTATCGTAAAGTAGCGAATTATGAGTCCCCTGCTCTAACCATTGAGCTACAGGCCCTTCAATGACTTACGGCGATCTCTCCACTTGTGAGCTTCGAGCGTGGTGAACATACCGCAGACTCGCTGCTCGAATGCCCCGTCTTCATGATTGTAAATGCGCCGGCCTCCTCGCTCCGCCTCAGCGGGTGAGACCAGACCGTCTATTTCGCCCATTTCTTCACTTATGCTCTGGGACTGGCAACTCGATGTGGGAGTCGGCGTAGATGCGCTGTTCGGCGGGTTTGTAGTCGGTGGGCTGGGCCGTCATGATGTTGGGAACGAAGGTCTGCGGGTTGCGGTCATAGAGCGGAAACCAGCTGCTCTGCACCTGCACCATCACGCGATGACCCTTGAGGAAAACATGGTCAGCGCCGTGAAGGCTGAATTTGTATTCCTCTGTCTGGTTAGCAGGAATCGCTTCAGGATGCTCGGGGTTGTTCCGGTAGCGTCCGCGGAAAATTTCGTCGGCGATCATGAGTTGACGTCCGGACATTTTGCCGAGGGAAGGATCGTCGGGATAAACGTCGATGAGTTTGACGATCCAGTCGCTGTCTGTACCGGACGTTGAGGCATGTAGATCGGCGACAATATCGCCTGTGACGGTGAGATCGTGATCGAGAACGGGTGTGGACCAGGTCGCGACATCCTTGCGCTCACTGTATGGACGCTGGTCCTCGACAAGCCAAGTGCGCCAGCCTGAACCTGTCGGCGCATACGTAGCTTCGATGGGTCGTTTGCGGTAGGGGATGGGGTTGGCGGGATCCGATGTGTAGGCAGTGAAGGCTTTGTCTTTCGCGGGCTTTTCAAAACTGAGCGCGCGATTCGCGCCGAGATAGAGATCGCGTTCGGAACTATTCTTAGGCGGCCAGTGGCTATAGCGCATCCATTGATTGGTTCCCGTCTGGAACGATGCGGTGTCTTCGAGGTTGAAGCCTGACTGATCTTTCAAATAGTAGGCGAAGAAGGGCGCTTCGATCTGCTTGCGGAACTGATCTCCGATGGGAGCTCCGAAATCGACGGAGCCGAGGTGACGCGTGGTGAGTCCCCACTGACCGTGGTTCCAGGGACCCAGAACGAGGAAGACTTTCCGGCTGGCATTATGCGATTCGAGCGCTGCATATTCGGCCTGCGGTCCCCACATATCTTCCTGATCCCACCAGCCTCCTACTTCGAGTGTGGGAACGGTCACTTGTGTGAGGTGCGGCTGCACGGCGCGCGCATGCCAGAACTCATCATAGTTCGGGTGATCGAGAAAGCCCTGCCAGGTGGGCAGACTGCTTGTGCCGGATTTCTTTCCGGCTGCGGCGAAGGAACCGGCATTGAGAAAATAAGTGTAGGCATCCTCGTTCAATTTGGTGAAGGTGGCTTGCTTGCTGGACTCCATACCCAGTACGTAGTCATATCCGTAGGTTTGACGGAATGCTCCGTTGTGGAAGAAGTCGTCGCCAATCCAGACATCCGTCATCGGCGCCTGGGGCGAGACGGCCTTGACGGCAGGATGCGGATCGATGGCGGCTTCGGCCGCGAGGAATCCGGGATAAGAGACGCCGACTACGCCGACGCGTCCATTGTTGTTGGGGATGTTCTTGATCAGCCAGTCGACGGTGTCATAGGTGTCAGTGCTCTCGTCGATCTGACCCAGATCTGCAGATTTGGGGTCATGGTGGGCAGCGATCGGGCGCATCATCACGAACTGACCTTGGGATTCGTAGCGGCCCCGGATGTCCTCCATAACGAAGATGTAGCCGCTCTGGGCGAGTTCGGTGTTGCGCGCGTTAATTGAGTCGGAGTCGGAACCGTCAACTCCGTAGGGCGTGCGCTGCATGAGGAAAGGCAAAGGCTCGCTGGTGTCCGTCGGACGCAGGATGATGGCATGCAGCTTGACCCCGTCCCGCATGGGAATCATCACTTCCTGCCGACTGTAGGGGCGGAAGTGGTTGTGGACGGGTTGATCGCCGACGCGCTCGAGGAGCATTTCAGTCGAGCCCACTTTTCGTTTTATTCCAGTGACCTTGCCGGCGTCGTCTGTCGTGAAGATCAGATGCTGAGGCGTTTCCTTGACGACGAAACCGTCAGCAGGTTCGGCAATGAGCTCCTGCCGAGGCGAGCGAGCGGATTCGATGACGAGATGGTCGCCGTCGCGGAATACGGAGACGATGATTTCCGGCTCTTCTACATAGCGGTATTGTCCAACGTAGCGGTCGAGGGCCGCGGTATCGTGATTCGCTGCGGCAGCCTGAGATGAGTTAGAGCTTTGCGCGTTGGCAACGGAGAGCAAGGCGAGCAGGGATGCCAGAAAAGCGGCACGAAAGGGTAGTCGGCAAAACATGCGTGAAACATCTCCTTGAGGGGAAAGGCTAGTGTATCTTGTTGGCATCCGGTAGCAATAAGAACACAGCAGAGGGACAGGGCTGAGACACGATGTGTCGACTCTGGCCTGGGGTATCAATCACCGGCAGGTTACTTATTTCCGGGACGCAGCCGACGCAGTTTTGCATGCAGTGCAAAGCTCGCCGGTGATCCCTTTGCCTTCTTCTACAGTGAAGATGCGGTCAACCGAAGGCAGCTTCACCTTCTCGATGCTCCCACTCGGCCAGTGAATCTCAACTTCATCTACCGTGGTTGCATCGCCCAGGCCGAAGTGAAGACGCTGGTCGTTTGAAGACATGTAGCTGCCGCCGCTGAGCACATCTCCGCGCTGGCGAATGTTGTTGGCGGTGAGATAGACGGCAGAGCCGATGGCATCGCGCGGGCTCTTCGGACCACCGACGAGCTTCAGTTCAACCCAGTGATGATTGTCATGGCTGACGTTCCGCAGTAGCACGGGAGTGGTGTCGAGCGAATTAATCACGACATCGATTTTGCCGTCGTTGAAGAGATCGCCGAAGGCCGCGCCGCGGCCAGGCGTGACAATGGCGAGGCCGGTGTCCTTAACCGGCGGGACAAGCACAAACTTTTTACCTCCAACGTTGTGATAGAGCAACGGCCGCTCGGCAAAACTTGTGCCCCAGTCCTGTTTATCGACTTCGGGATAGACGTGGCCATTGATCATCATGATGTCTTTCCAGCCGTCATTGTCATAGTCGATAAAGCCGATGCCCCAACCGAGGAAAGGGATGGTGTCCTGCGCAATGCCTGCGTGGTAGCTGACATCGGTGAAGTTGGCGTTGCCGTCGTTGTGGTAGAGAACCTTGTAGTCATCTGAGAACGTGGTGGTCATCAGATCGAGGCGTCCGGTATTTTCGTAATCGCCGATGCCGAGGCCCATCGAGGCAGTCTCGCGGCCATCCTCGTTCAGCGCAAAACCGGAGGCGTAGCTGTCATCTTCAAAGGTGCCGTTGCCCTTGTTGATATAGAGATAATTCGGTGTGGAATCGTCGGCGACAACCAGGTCGACTTTGCCGTCGTTGTTAATGTCGGCGAAGATGCTGGTGAATCCGTAGTAGCGATTTGGGTCGCTGACACCGGCCTTCTCGCTTACATCTGTAAACGTGCCGTCGCCATTGTTATGAAAAAGGTGATCGTGTTCGCCCTCAAGGCCACGAGGGCCGCACATCACGCTCACACCACGAAAATTGCAAAAGCTATAGGCGACGACCTTGGAGCCGGGGATTGGAGGATTGCTCATATCGTAGTGAATGTAGCCGGGAACGAAGAGATCGAGGCGCCCATCGCCGTCGTAGTCTCCGAAAGTTGCACCGGTTGACCAGTTGCCGAGGGTGACGCCGGCCTTTTCGCCGACATCAGTAAAGGTGCCGTCGTGATTGTTATGGTATAGACGGTTTTTGCCGTAGTTGCCAACGAAGATATCGGGCCAGCCGTCGTTATCATAGTCGCCAATAGCTACGCCAAATCCCCAGCGGTCGTTAGTCACGCCGGCCTTTTCGGCGACATTGGTGAACGTGCCGTCATGATTATTGTGGAAAAGCGCTGCATGGGGTGGGGTGGCTTTGCCGTTAAAGGCGTCGAAGGTGGAACCGTTGACAAGATAGATATCCAGCCAGCCATCGTTGTCGTAATCAATCAGGCCGACGCCTGAGCCGTTGGTCTCAATGATGAATTTCTTCTCGGGCGAACCCATGGTGTGACGCCACGTGCCAAGCCCTGACGCCTGCGTGATGTCTTCAAAGACCACAGGGCCTGAATCGGCAAAGCCGCCGGCGGTGATGGGACGGTTCTGGGCATCGTGAATCGGAGCGTGGGCACCGGCGGTCGAGTTTCCACCTCCCATGGATTGGGGGGTGGGTGGCGGGGCCTGGCAAAAGAGGGGGAGAGGCAGCGCGAGCGCGAAGATGCTCAGAGAAAACAACCGGCCGATGGACAAACGACGTGCTCCCGAGAGTGGGTACGCCGAGAGGATAGCAGAAACAGTCATGGTTGAGGCTGCTGGTTCCAAAAAGTCACGGAAATAAGGGTGATCTGTGAAATCAATCCTATATTTGGACGGGGAATTCTGTATAACGTTTAAAATGAACCACATCGTTGCCGAAAGTATCGCGCGATGCTGGAATGTTTTGAATTGACTGCGTCTCTCTTCCGAACGGTGGATTTATGAACATCAAGGAAGTTGCACGGCTCGCCAAGGTTTCAACGGCTACTGTCTCGCGCACAATCAACGGCTCGGATAAGGTCACCGCTGAGACGGCAGAGCGTGTGCGCCGCGCCATAGAGACGCTCAAGTTCTACCCCAACACGAATGCCCGCGCGCTTGGGTCAGGCAGAAGCAGCCTTTATGGATTGATCATCTCGGATATCACAAATCCATTTTTTCCTGAACTGGTAAAGAGTTTCGAGGACGTGGCAGTTCAATTCGGTCAGGAAGTGCTGGTTGCCAACACCAACTATGATCCCCATCGAATGGAAGTATGCGTGAGCCGCATGCTGCAGCGGAAAGTGGATGGCGTGGCAATCATGACGTCGGAGATGGATGAGCACCTGATCGACGAAATGAGCAGCCGCCGTATTCCGCTCGTCTTTCTCGACACTGGTACTCCACAGAAGGGCATCAGCAATATCGTTATTGATTATGCCAGCGGTATCGATGCCGCTGTCGCGCATCTTTCCGCGCTCGGTCACACAATTATTGGCTTCATCAGCGGTCCAATGGACCTGACCTCCGCACGTGTACGCCGCCGTGCGTTCATCAACAGCCTGAAGCGCAAAGGTTTGAAACTCGATCGTAACCTGATTGAGGAAGGTAATCACCGCATGGACGGCGGCCACGAGGCAATGGCGCGATTGCTGGACAAAGAGGTACGGCCCACTGCCGTACTTACCTCGAACGATATGACCGCGATTGGCGCAATGGGAGCTATCTTTGAGCGAGGGCTTAAAGTGCCGCAGGACATATCGCTGATCGGGTTCGATGACATCGAACTGAGCGCGTTTACACAACCGGGGCTGACGACTGTGCGCCTGTCACGCCAGGAAATCGCTAAAACTGCTTTCCGTGCGCTCTACAACGCTAAACAGCACACCTCCGCCAAGGGCGCTGAGTTCACAATCAAACCGACGCTTATCGAACGCAAGTCCACCGGACCCGTTTCCACGAAACTTACGGCGAAGCATCCGGGCTAGCCTTTCCTCTTGTTGCGCATCACTCAATTCGCTGGTGCCGATAACCGGCATCGGTGAGCATCTGGCCTATTTCGGCGATGTGAGCATCTCCACGAGTTTCGAGCGTGACATCGATCACAGTGTCTCCGAGGTTCACTCCATAATGAGCGCGGTCATGCGCGGTCTGCACGATGTTAGCGCGGGCATCCGCAATGATGCGCGTTAACGAATGCAGCGCGCCGGGACGGTCGGTGAGGTGAATACGCAGACGGGTGCGACGGCCATCCTTCACCAGGCCGCGCTCGATGATCCTGGCCAGCAGGCTGACATCAATGTTGCCTCCGCAGACGAGGACGGCCGTGCGCTGACCGTTCAGTGAAGTCTTGTGCTGGAGGAGAGATGCGAGAGCTACCGCACCTGCGCCCTCAGCAAGCGTTTTTTCGCGTTCGAGGAGGATGAGAATTGCGTTGGCGATTTCCTCTTCATCGACGGTCACCAGCTCGTCCACATAACGCTGGACTAAAGGCAGCGTGCGCTCGCCTGCGCGGCGCACGGCAATGCCGTCGGCGATGGTTGCCTCGGCGGCCACGGTGACAGGCTTGCCGGATTCAGTTGCGCGTAGCATGGAGGGCAGGCGCTCGGTTTGAACGCCAATGACGCGGACGCGAGGATTCGTCTCCTTGATGGCGCAGGCTACGCCTCCGATAAGCCCACCGCCTCCTACAGGAACTACGACCGCTTCGAGGCCGGAGATCTGGTCGAGCAGTTCGAGGCCGATGCTTCCCTGCCCTGCGATCACGGCATCGTCATCGAAGGGATGGAGGAAGGTGACGCCGTCTTCTTCGCTCAGGCGCGTGGCTTCTGCGCAGGCTTCGTCGTAATTTGCTCCATACAGGATGACCTCGGCGCCGAAATTTGTCGTCGAAGAGACTTTTACCAGCGGGGTCATGAGAGGCATCACGATGCGCGCGCGGATGCCGCGCTGGGTTGCATGATAGGCGACGGCTTGTGCGTGATTTCCCGCGCTCGCGGCGATGACTCCGCGCTGCTTTTCATCGTCCGTGAGGGTGAGAATTTTGTTCAGCGCTCCGCGCTCCTTGAAGGCTCCGGTGCGCTGCAGATTGTCGAGTTTGAGAAATACCTGCTGCCCGGTGATCCGTGAAAGCTCATCGGAACGCGGCGCTGGCGAGTAATAGATGAAGTCGCGGATACGCTGGTGTGCGGCCTGGACGTCCTGGAGGGTCACTCCCATCGAAATTTTTCTCCCTGAAATAGAAAAACCACCAGCCGCTTGGAGCGGTGGTGGCCTGATTGCCTAGTTTGCTTGCCAGCCTCCCGCTCCTATGGAGAAGGGATAATAATGGACGCAATAATTCGGCTGACAATGCTGGAAGGCATCGTTCTGAAAGGGCCGAAGTAGGTCATTCCGGGCTGCATGCGAATATCGCAATGAAAACAGAGTGGCCGCGTTAAGTCAAACAATGCGAGCGCCATGGGCGAAGACCATTACGGCCCGGTGATCTCCGAAGAAGTATGGAAGCTCGCGATAATCTTCGGCATCGTGGATGGCGAAATCGGCAAATTTACCTGCTTCGAGCGAGCCGATTTCGGCACCACGGTTGAGGCTGTATGCGGCGTTGATGGTCGCGGCGGTCAAGGCTTCGGCCGGAGTCATCTTCATCTGCGTGCAGGCAAGCGACATGATTGTTCGCATGGATGTTGTCGGCGAGGATCCGGGATTGAAGTCGGTGGCGAGCACGACCGCCAGTCCGGCTTCGATCATTGTCCGCGCCGCTGGATATTTGTGCGATCCGATGGTGTAGACGGAGCCGGGCAGGAGAACAGGCTGAACGCCAGCTCGCCTGAGGGCTGCGATCGATTCCGGTGGCGTCTGTTCAAGATGATCGCAGGTCTTCGCGCCAAGCTCTGCGGCAAGCTCGCTCGCCCCAAAGGATGTGAACTGATCCGCATGCATGCGAAGGCCGAGATCGTGGCGTTTTGCTGCGGTAAGGACACGGCGCGCCTGATCGAGGTTGAAGACTTTTGCCTCGCAGAAGACATCGCAGAACTCGGCGAGCTTTTCGGTTGCTACGCGGGGGAGCAATTCTTCGATCACTAACCGCACGTAGTCATCGGCACGGCTGGAATATTCTTCCGGAACTTCATGCGCACCGAGAAACGTTGGCACCGTGCGAAGAGACGTTGAGTGACCTATGCGGCGAATGACACAGAGAATCTTCAGCTCATCTTCGACAGTAAGTCCGTAGCCGGACTTCGCTTCGATGGTTGTGGTTCCACCTTGAAGGAACCACTGCGCGTGGTGCGATGCGGTTGCAAACAGCTGGTCTTCCGTTGCGGCGCGCGTTTTGCGGACGGTCGAGCGGATGCCGCCGCCTTGAGCGGAGATCTCCTGGTAGGTGGTGCCGGCGCAGCGCTTCTCGAACTCGTCGGCGCGATTGCCGGCAAAGACCAGATGCGTGTGGGCGTCGACGAAGCCCGGCGTTAGCAAACGGCCACCAGCGTCGATGATCTCGGCGTCGTTTGCTTGAGGCTCGACGTCTGCTCGTGGCCCTACGGAGGTGACGCGGCCATCGCTGATCAGCATCGCGCCATCCTGAATCGTGGCAAGATCGCGCAACTCCGCACCGACGCGGGGACGTGCTGGTCCGGCAAGAGTTACAAGCTGCGAGGTGTTGACGATGAGCAGCTTGCTCAAGCGTTCTTCTCCCGCATGGGTACCCGGATGCCGGCGTTTTCTGCGAATTGGATAGCGTGGTCGTATCCGGCATCTACATGACGGAGCACCCCCATGCCCGGATCTGTTGTCAGTACGCGCTCCAGCCGCTGGGCTGCAAGGTCGGAGCCGTCGGCGACGACTACCATGCCTGCGTGGTGCGAGTAGCCGATGCCGACACCGCCTCCGTTGTGAATGCTGACCCACGATGCGCCCGCCGCTGCGTTCACGAGTGCATTCAGCAGCGGCCAGTCGGCTACTGCGTCCGATCCGTCGAGCATGCCTTCTGTTTCGCGATAGGGCGAGGCAACCGAACCTGCATCGAGATGATCGCGTCCAATTACGATGGGCGCGGATATTTCTCCGGAGCGGACGAGCTCATTCATGGCTGTCCCGAATTTTGCCCGCTGGCCATATCCGAGCCAGCAGATGCGCGCGGGCAGCCCCTGGAAATGAATGCGCTTCTGCGCGAGTTCGATCCAGCGGCGAAGGCTGGCGTCTTCAGGGAAGAGTTCGAGTATCAGCTTGTCTGTGCGGTAAATGTCTTCAGCATCGCCAGAGAGCGCAACCCAGCGAAACGGTCCCTTGCCCTCGCAGAAGAGCGGGCGAATGTACTCGGGCACAAAGCCAGGAATGGCGAATGCGTCTTCGACACCGGCGAGTTTGGCTTGTGTTCGCAGATTGTTGCCGTAGTCGAAGGTGACGGCGCCGCGCCGCTTCAACTCGAGCATCGCCTCTACATGCTTGCCCATGGTTTCCATGGAACATCGTATGTACTCTTCGGGGCTGCTTTCGCGCAGCCGTAGCGCTGCCTCGAAGCTCATGCCGTTCGGCACGTAACCGTGCAGCGGGTCGTGCGCGCTGGTCTGATCGGTGAGTATGTCGGGCACCACGCCACGCTGAATCAACTCCGGAAGGACGTCAGCAATATTTGCGACCAATCCTACGGAGATGGCCT
>DATAQX010000106.1:0-2770 GCA_036264455.1 Silvibacterium sp.
GCGCAAAGCTGATCCTGAGACTTCTGGATGGCGATGGCAAGCGTCCGCACTGGCGCGACAAATTCAACCAGCTCTCAGGACCGGAAGCCGAGGCACTCGCAGGATTTCTCCTCAACGTCGCTCTGCGCAGACGAGTGGCAACCCGTAACTTCGGCGGCCTCCACGATCTCCTGAAGCTTGCCTATGACCTGGATCTGGCCAACACGCCTGCGGCCAGCCAGGCAGCGGAACTGCTCGAACGTCTGGCTACCTACGCGAAAATCACCAGCGAGACGGAATCTGAGGCCGTCACAGATGCATACCGAACTACCGCCCCTCTGAATGCCTTCTTGTAAGAAGTCAGGAGCCCTCCTGGTGAATGCCACGTAAATTCGGTGTGTCCACTTATTTTCAGGGCCAATCCGGCTTGCCTAAGCTGGCCGACTTCGCTAATCTTTTCGGCATGGAAGTCAGCATCCATCATGTCGAAACCCACCTCACCAAGCTCATCGAACTGGCCGAGCATGGAGAAGAGGTAGTCATCGCCCGCGCGGGCCAGGCGGTCGTGAAGATGGTGCCAGTCCCGGCTAAGCCGACACGGAGAATGATCGGCTCGGCCAGGGGAAAGATCTGGGTATTCGACGACACCAGCTCGCCCGAGATTAACAAGGCGATCGAGGAGTTCCTCAACAACAGTCCTCAGTCTTCAGATGAGGAGCAGTAAAGGCATCCTTCGATTCCCGCACCTGCCGTCAGCCTTGACAATACTTTCATCGCAAGAGCAACATTCCGAGCGTTCTCGATAATCTGCAGGCGCTACCAGATACGCCCAAAGGAGGATCCGGAGCTATGACGCGAAAACTATCATTGTGGATACTGGTGCTGAGTCTTGCACTGATGAGTGGTGCAGGGGTCGCCAAACCGACGCCGGCAATGGCGCAGTCTGCGGCCAAAACAACTAAAGTGCCGGCGGCAGACTTGATCGACCTGAATACAGCCAGCCTCGATCAGTTGAAGTCGCTCCCCGGCATTGGCGACGCCTATGCGCAGAAGATCATCAGCGGCCGGCCTTATGCCAAGAAGACCGACCTGGTGCAGAAGAAGATTATTCCCCAGGCGACTTACAACAAAATCGCACACCTGGTAATCGCAAAGCAGCCTAAGTAATCACCCGTCTAGGTGCCCCACGTCTCAAAACGAGACGTGGGGCATGCAACTTTACTGCTTGGTATCCAGCGGATGCTGCGCATCTTTATAAAACTGGTTCTGCAACTCCTGGCTTACCTGATCGGCCTTGACGGAGCGAATCACGTTGGCGATTCCATCCGCCCAGGCCTTCATATCAAACTCACCCAGTTCCTTCGTGGCGGTGCTCCCGTCGCCGGAGTAGTGATTGGGAAACCGTGCATACCACCAGATGCCTGTATAGACCCCGGGAGGCAAATGCTGCCTCGCCTGATCCGCGCCCGACTCCTGTCCCGCGCGATCCAGATGCACCAGATCGGGCCGTGACGCCATTGTGTGAGCAGTTTCTGACTCACCGGCGTGCATGTCGATCTTCGAATGCAGCGGGGGACGCCCCGGCGGGTTCCCGGGCGACCAGCGGTAGACATAAACCACATAATCGTGCGGAGTTTGTAACTGTGACTGAGCAAAATAGGGAAGCAGGCTCTCGTTACCTCCATGCCCATTCACGATCACAACCTTTTTGCATCCATTGCGCGCCATCTCATCGGTTGTTTCCTGCAAAAGGTCGAGCTGCATGCGCATGCTGTAGGAGACAGTGCCCGGCTGTTGCCGTGCCTCAGCGATTTGTCCAAAGTAGTACGGCGGAAAGATCACCGCATACTCCTGCTGCGTCGCGTGCTCGACCGCATAACGAACGTTGATCAGGTCCGTGCCCAGCGGCAGATGCGGACCATGCTTTTCAATAATTCCGAAAGGCAGCACGCAAACGCCCTGCGACTGGTGAATGGCCGCGATAAAGTCCGGCCCGGTCAGCTCTTCCCACTTCGTCGACAATCCTGCCTGGCCCCATGCTGAAGCCACGCCGGCAAACAAAAGCAATGCAGTCAACCTGCTCACGAATACCCTCCTTGGGTAATGCATGAACATCATAACCGTCCTGTCCCGAGGCTGTATCCTAATAGCTGTCAGCTAAGGCTGGAAAATCCATGGCGACCGTCACCTCAGCAAGATCTGCTGTAACCTCAGAGCGGATTCCCTGGTATCTCTGGTGTGCCGCGCTTGCCGTAACCTCCGTCACGATCGGCGCGCACTGGGACGTCTCCTGGCATCGCTCTATCGGCCGCGACACTTTCTGGACCTCGGCCCACATCGCTATTTATCTCTGCGGAGTTCTTGCCGGCATCTACGCCGGTTATCTGATTCTTTCCACTACTTTCCGGCAGTCGCCACAGATGGTGGCTTCTTCGGTTCGTGTCTTCGGCTTTCGCGGACCCCTCGGCGCATTCCTCGCCGCCTGGGGAGGCGTCGCCATGCTCACCTCCGCGCCTTTCGACAACTGGTGGCACAACGCTTACGGCCTCGACGTCAAGATCGTCTCCCCGCCACACACCGTGCTTATGCTCGGTATCTGGGCTGTCTGCCTGGGGGCGCTCTTCCTCATCGTCGCCGCGATGAACCGAGCCGAGGCCACAGCCGGTCCGGCAAGCACCGAGTTCCGTCATTTGCAATGGCTCATGATCTATCTCTCCGGTCTGCTGCTTGTGCTCTCCATGTTCTTCCGCATGGAATACACCTGGGATATCTACCTGCACAGCGCCAGCGC
>DATAQX010000122.1:0-2564 GCA_036264455.1 Silvibacterium sp.
GCAGAAGTTCATCGATATCTGGCGTCACTCCGACCAGCTCAATGAAGTGCGCTCTATCACCGCGCGCGATCTGCCGGTTTGCTCAGGGTGCGGGCATGTCGGCACATGCAACCGCTGCCCCGGACTAGCTTACATGGAAGGAAACATGCGTGGCCCATCCACTCAGGATTGCGAAAAATCCTTCGCCCGAACCGGGATACCCTCTGCCAATATGCGTCTCAAGAAAGCTTACCCAGCGTCACATGGTCTGGTTCAGATAACCGCATAGCAGCTGTGTGAGCTGTCTGGAAAGCCGGAATAGTCGCCGGCAGCCCTAGAGCAATTCAACGACCTCGGTATGACCGCGCTCTCGTGCGTAGGTGGCCGGCGTCTTCCCCTGATCGCAGCACGCTTTGGGGTCAGCCCCATACTCCAGCAGCAGCATCACCACATCCTTCTTACCATTTGCTGCCGCCTGATGCAGAGGGGCAAATCTTCCGGCCTGAGTCGCATTTACATCCGCCCCCGCATCCAGCAGGATCCTTACCGACTCCACTGAATTGCCCAACGCAATGCACGCATGCAGCGCCTGGTTGCGCAAGGGATTATGCGATACCTGATGCACATGCGCACCGTGTTCCAGCAATAGAGCGACTGCCTCGGGTCCGGCAAAGGCGGCCGACAGATGCAGAGGAGGCCATCCATCTCCGGACACTTCCCAAACCAGCATGGCATTGCTGGCAATGAGTTTCTCCAGGCACTTGCAGTCACCGAGACAAGCAGCCTCGGAAATGTCCAGATCGCCTGCATGCTGCCGTAGAAAATCGCGGATCACAGGCTGGCCAGTGTAAACCGACCACATCAGTGCTGAAACACCCTGCGCGTCGCGGCAGTGCGCTAGTGCCGGGTTGACCTCGACCGCGGCCGCAATCTCCGCGGTCTCCCCTTTGCGAATCAAGTTCAAAAAGTGCTGACTCATGCCCCGAGTATAGCGGTCGATACACTGTCCTGGAATCAGGTCAAAGGTCGGCCCGTCCCAAACAAAAACCGCACCCTTCCTGCGGGTGCGGCTCCGAAGCGTGAGCGCTTGTTTCGATAGAGTATCTGTGGATTGAAATCCGGAATACCTAGGCAGCTGCGGATATCAGCAAATGATCGATGTGTGGCAGCGGCTTCAACTCCGGCAGCGTCACCTGCACATAACTCCCGTTCGCGACATCCGTAAACACCTGGTTCGCGGTTTCTTCTACCCGGGTCGTGTTGATATGAAGCTTGCGGACCGCGATCATGGCCACAGTGGACAAAAGAAAGCGGTTAGGAATTTGCATTCCCGCGGAATAAACCAATTCAGAACGCATGTTGCCTCGTTTCTTGCCGATAAGTTTCGGAGGGCCAGACTCAGGAACGAGGAGAGCCGAAAAGGGTCAAGAACCCCTGCTGCGCCCGTGGGGCGCGCCACCATTAACTATACGCCGCGAGGCCGGCTTCCACTAGGAAAATCGGGGCCTAGCCAGACTGTGGTTCCCTCATTGGGCAATGGTATACAGATCGCTATTTGTCTGCGTTCAACAACTTGTCAAGCGTGATCTTGTGCCTCAGTTTGCGCTTCTGCTCACGCGGCGCTTCGTCGATCACCCGCTCGGGTTTCGGTTGGCCCACACGATCACGCGCGTTAGTCTTGACCGCCTTCACGGTGGAAAACACCTTCTTTTTTGGTCGCCTTCTTGCCATTTTTGTTCAGGTTACCAACCTAACGTAGCACTTCCCTCCAGCCCCTGTTATCCATACAATGCATTTGTAACAGTGACAGGTGGCCACCATGGAAGAGCGCGATTTTTTCGACGAAAAATCCGAGCAAAAGACACATACTCTAACCTGTCCACACTGCGGCAAGGCTGACGAATATCAACTCTCCTGGTTGGTACGACGCAAGAAGAACTCCCTGCCTCGCAATGCAGATGATCGTGACCGCGCTCGTTTCGCTAAGGCGCAATCCTACATGGTTCGCAAGGACGATGTGGCCGCCTGCAAGAACCTCCGCTGCCGTAAGCGCTTCGACGTCGCTGGAGTGCAGTCTGTTGCCTTTCTGCAATCGACCTGAAGACGCATTCGCTCACTTGTCCCGAGCTGCGGCCTCCAGATCAGCCTTCGCAGCCAACTTGCTCAGCCGATACATCAGCAGCGCGTCCCGCTTCGTATTGATCGGCTGCGCAGACAGATCCATGGTTTCACCAGGCGCGTGCGCGCCCTCGCCGGTTGCGCCGATTCCTGCCAGCCCCGGAAGCGGCGGCGAAACGAAGGCAATATCTCCCGCTCCGCGCTTCATCGGATCGAGCTCCGGCATGGCTGCGAAACCCAGGCTGCTGTTCACCTGATTCAGAATCCCGAGTAATGCGCGGCTCCCCGCCGTGGGCGCCATCGCCGGATAACCCTCGCCAAACTTGATCGTCGCATTCGTCTTCGGCAGATGCTGGGCAACGATCGCCTGCATCTTTTTCTCCACGCGATCGCTCTGTTCGTTCGAAATCGTCCGAATGTCGCCGCTGGCATGGGCCACCGGCGGAATCACATTGTCCTTGCCGGTC
>DATAQX010000207.1:0-3553 GCA_036264455.1 Silvibacterium sp.
GAGGCCGGCCGAAGCAAGCAGCGATGCAGGCGCGCCAGCGCAGAAGGGCCGGTATGGCCAGTGCAGCGCGTTGGGAATCACGTGAAGCCGCTTCTGTGGTATCGCGAGATGCTGCCGTAGGTCGTCCCGCGTCTTTGCAGATACGCACAGAATCGCAGGCGACTGGCGCAAGCCGCGGGCAATCAGCCGCTGGAAGATCCGTCCCGTCAAGCTGACGCGGTTCTCCGGGAAATGACCCATAGCGCTGCGGATCCCAAGCAGATCGTGACAAGTGACAACATGTGGCGTCCGCGCCAGTGCAGCCACATACATGGCATTCGAGTGATCGCACAAATGAACAACATCGGCAGTCGAGGCGGCGCGCCGCAGCTCACGCCGGAAGAGAAGAAATTTATCTGCGTAGCCCAGCCACTTGAAGAGCGGCGAGTTCTCTCGAACGCGCGTGCCCAGGACGGCAGAAGGCCGCAGCAGCCGAACGTCATGTCCTTGCCCCCGCAAACCGCTCTCCAGCATGGAGGCGTAAATCTGCATGCTGTCCTGGCGGTCCGGCACATAGTTGCCGACCAGTAGTACCTTCATCGCTCGGTCACCGGACGGATGGAGTGGCGATCAGCCAGAGTCACCGCCGCGACGCACCTCGCGCGGCTTGATGAGCTTGCATGGGTTCCCGGCCGCTACTGTCCACGGCGGAATATCCCGCAGAACAACCGACCGCGCACCCACCACACTACCTTCCCCAATCGTCACTCCGGGAGCGACAAAGGCTCCTGCCGCGATCCAGGCCTGCGCCCCGACGGTAATAGGCAGCGAGTAGAGCGGGAAGTCCGATCGCGTGTAGTCGTGGCTGGATGCGCATAGATACGTGTGTTGGGAAATCGTAGTGTGCGCGCCAATGCGGATCGGCGCCAGGTTGTAAATCTCAACCTTATCGCCTATCGCGGCGTAATCACCGAGCTCCAGGTTCCACGGCACATGGACCCGCACGCCGCCGCAGATCAATACATTCTTCCCGATCTTCGCTCCGAACATTCGCAGCAACGCCACCCGCATCCAGCTCAAGCCGCGTGGGCGCAGGGGATGGAAGGGTAGCTGCACACACTCCCACAGCGCGCGCCGCAGCAGATCGCCCGGCCGACCGGCTTTCCTATAACTCGACAGATCCACGCCCGGACGCTCCTCAGGACGCGACACGTCCAGCGCGCCATCAGGGCCCCCTAGGATGTCCGTCGCTGTCGGCGACTCGCTCATATGCAATGGTACCTTTGCTAGCCCGCTAATCGATCGCTGGCGTCACTGCTTCGTTCAAAATCTGCAACAGATACGTTCCGTAGCCGCTCTTCACCAGCGGAGTTGCCAGGGACGCCAGCTCGGCCGCCGAGATGTATCCCATCCGGTAGGCTACCTCTTCGGGACATGCAATCTTCAGACCCTGCCGCTTCTCCAAGGTCGCGATGAACATGGATGCGTCCAGCATCGAATCGTGGGTACCCGTATCCAGCCACGCCATGCCTCGGCCGAAGGACCGGACCCTCAGCTTGCCTTTCTTGAGGTAGACGCGGTTCAAATCTGTGATCTCGAGCTCTCCGCGCGGCGACGGCTTCAGCGTCTTGGCATACTCCACCACGTTGCCGTCGTAAAAGTACAGCCCCGTCACCGCGTGTCGCGACTTCGGCTTTGCCGGCTTCTCTTCCAGGCTCATAGCATTTCCCTGGGCGTCAAATTCCACCACCCCATACGCCTCCGGGTTCTGCACCGGATAGGCAAATACCACCGCTCCATTCGTTGTCTTTGCCGCTTCCTGCACCATGGTGGCCAGGTCGTGGCCGTGGAAGATATTGTCGCCCAGAACCAGCGCACACGGCTGCCCCCCGATAAACGCCTCGCCGATCAGAAAAGCCTGCGCCAGCCCATCCGGCTTCGGCTGCTCCGCATAGGAGATCGCAAGCCCCCACTGGCTGCCATCGCCCAGCAAATGCCGGAAACTGGGCAGATCGTGCGGCGTGGAGATCACCAGAATCTCTCGAATCCCCGCCAGCATCAGCGTGCTCAATGGGAAGTAGATCATCGGCTTGTCATACACCGGCACAAGCTGCTTCGACACCGCAAGCGTCACCGGATAGAGCCGCGTACCCGATCCGCCGGCCAGAATGATGCCCTTCACTGTGCGCTCCTGGTCTGTGCGCTCGCCGTTGCGGCGGTCTGCATTTCACGGCCTGTGTAGTTCCGGTCAATCCATTCGCGATACGCGCCGCTGGTGATCGCCTCCACCCAGGGTATATTCGCGAGATACCACGCGATGGTCTTGCGAATGCCGCTCGAAAAACTCTCCTGCGGCTTCCAGCCCAGCTCCGAGATGAGCTTGCTGCAGTCGATGGCATACCGCCTGTCGTGGCCGGGACGGTCTTTCACATAGGTGATCAGCTCCCGCCGCGAACCAACTCCCGGCCTCAATTCGTCGAGAATGTCGCAGATTGCCTGCACCACCACGATGTTCGCCATCTCGTTCAGTCCGCCGATGTTGTAGGTTTCCCCCGGGCGCCCCTTGGCCAGCACTGCCGCAATCGCCGCGCAGTGATCACCCACGTACAGCCAATCCCGCACATTCAGTCCATCGCCATACACCGGCAGTGGCTTGCCGTGTAGCGCATTCAGCACCATCAGCGGAATCAGTTTTTCCGGAAACTGCAGCGGTCCATAGTTGTTGGAGCAATTCGTAGTCAGCGTCGGCAGTCCGTAGGTGTGATAGTAGGCGCGCACGAGATGATCGCTCGCGGCCTTCGATGCCGAATATGGGCTGTTTGGGCTGTAGGGGGTGCTCTCATGAAACGCCGGATCGGCGGCCGCCAACGATCCATAGACCTCATCGGTCGAGACGTGGAGGAATCGAAATCTTTCTCTGTCCGGCCCGTCAAGCGAACGCCAATGCTCAAGCGTTGCATCAAGCAGCCGGAAGCTTCCCACCACGTTGGTCATCACGAACGCCTCCGGCCCCAGAATCGACCGGTCGACGTGGCTCTCCGCGGCAAAGTGCACTACGGCATCCGGCTGGTATTCGGCCAGCAGCCGGCCAATCAGGTCGCGATCACCAATGTCGCCGCGCACAAATGTATAGCCCGCAGCCGTCTCCACAGGCGCCAGACTTTGCAGGTTCCCGGCATACGTTAGCTTGTCCAGGTTCATCACCTGGTCGCCCGCCGCAATGCGTGCCAAGACAAAATTCGCGCCGATAAAGCCGGCCCCGCCCGTCACCAGAAGACGGCTACTCATCGAAGCTTCCAATCTTGTATCTCCAGTCACTTACAAGCAATACTGAAATTATCTCTTTCATTCACCCAAACACCTCGGCCTCCAGCAGCGGCCTGCCGGCAGCGTCCTTTGCCGACAGCATCGGCGTCCCAGCATCGGGCCAGCGAATCCCGATCCGCGGGTCGTTCCACAGCACGCTTCGCTCACCTTTGGGCGCATAAAAATCCGTCGCTTTGTAAAGAACCTCGGCGATCGCTGAGAGCACCAGGAACCCGTGGCCGAACCCCGCCGGAACCCAGAGCATCTG
>DATAQX010000211.1:0-3979 GCA_036264455.1 Silvibacterium sp.
ATAATGCCAAAGCGAACAGCATCGCCGGCGGGCGCGGGAGTCACCTGCTCCGCATCCAGATAGACAGCTTGCGCCGCCAGCACGCTGCCTACAGCCGCACCGCTGCCCGCCTGCAAAAATTCGCGACGCGAGAGTGACGCAGAACGTCCAACACTAGACATCGTTTTTATCTCCATTTTGATTAAAGAGAGTGCAACACTATATATAACCGAAGTTGAGTGAGGAACCTCGTTGGGACCCAACTCGTATCTATCTTTCAAACCTGCGGACACCACTGTCCACATCCGGACAGTGGAGGCAAACAAGGCTTTGGCGAACCAAACAAAATGCACTCGTTATCCCACCTGCGAAACGGCAAGCTAACTGCTCACGAATACCGTTAATCAGGAGTCTCTTCCAACAAATGCGACAGTTTGGAACCTACCGGCTCGATCTTCGGAACGAATGTCTGTGGCAAGGTGACAAGCAGCTTACACTCACCCCCCGTCCCTTTTCCGTTCTGCGCTATCTGGTTGAGAACCCCCAGCGACTCATCACCCACGACGAGCTGCTCGAAGCCCTCTGGCCGGAAACCTATGTCCAGCCGCAGGTTCTGCGTACTTACGTGCTGGAGCTCCGCAAGCTTCTCGGCGATGATCCCCATGATCCACAGTTCATCCAGACCGTCCCCAAGCGCGGCTATCGCTTCCTTGCGCCCGTCACCGACACCTCCAGCTCATCGGAAACCTCGCACCCCGGTTCGTTCGTCGGTCGCGACCTCGAACTCGCCACACTGCACTCTCATCTCGATCGCGCTCGCAATGCCGAACGTCCCACTGTTTTCATCACCGGAGAGGCGGGTATTGGCAAAACTGCCCTCATCGACGCCTTCTGCGCCCAGCTCGGCCATGTCGCCAGACTCCGCATCGCGCGCGGGCAATCTCTCGAAAGTTTCGGTGGGAAAGAATCCTTTTATCCTGTTCGCGAAGCTCTCAACAGCCTCTGCAACGCAGAAGATGAGAAGACTCGTGCCCTGCTCGCCAGTGCGGTGCCCGGCTGGTTTAACCATAACGGCGCGTCCACATCCTCTTCAGGGCCTTCGCTCGGCGAAATCTGCGAGGCGCTCGAATCTCTCAGCCAGAACGACGCTCTGCTCCTCATCTTCGAAGACATTCACTGGGCGGATTCCTCAACCCTGGACCTCATCTCCGCACTCGCTCGCCGCCGGGCGCGCGCCAAATTAATGCTGCTCTCCAGCTTTCGGCCAACCGATATCGATGCAGAGCACCCTCTGCGCCTTCTTGAACAGGATCTTCTTACCAGCCGCCGCAGCGAGCAGCTGTGCCTTGGCCCTCTCAGCAAACAATCCGTCGCCGAGTACCTGCGCCGGGAGCTGATCACCGACACGCTGCCCTCCGGTCTCTCCAGCCTTATCCATCAGCATTCAGCCGGCAATCCCCTCTTCATGATCGCCGCGCTCGATCACCTGCGGGCGCAGCGCCTTCTTCTAAGCGAAGAAGGCCAGGTAACCCTGAGCGTTCCTCTCGCGGAGATTGAACTCGGCGTTCCCGACGGCCTCTCCGGTGTCATCGAGCTCCAGCTCGACCGTCTCAGCGATCAGGACCGTCGCCTGCTAGAAGCCGGCAGTGTCTCCGGCACCATCTTTCCTGCCTGGGCAGCGGCTGCGGCACTCGACCGCGATGTCGAAGAAGTGGAAGAGTCCTACGCCGCGCTTGTTCGCCGAGTGCGCCTGCTCTCCATCGCCGGACAGGACGAGTTGCCCGACGGCGCTCGATCCACCTTCTACGTCTTCGCCCACGCACTCTATCGAGAGGTTTTGTACGCCCGCCTGCCTGCCAAGCGCCGCGCCCAGTGGCACCTGCGCATCGCCGATCGTCTGCGTTCCATGTTCGCCGGCCAGGAAGCCAACGTCGCCCACGAAATCGCCGCCCACACCGAAGCCGGCCTGCAGGCGCGCCTCTCGTAACCCAAGGCTTTCCCGAGAACAAACTGTTGACCAGCTCAAAATCATCTTTTCGGTTGAGGTCTCCGCCATACCCGTCTCGTTACACTTCCCGTGATGGCAATTCCGACCGAACCGATTGGCAGCATCCCTCGTCCTCCGCAACTGATTCAGGCCATTGCATCCTTCCAGGCAGGCGAAGTCGCGCGTGAGGTGCTCGACACGGCTTATATGGAGGCCCTTCAGGACACCATCGAGCGCCTCGAACAGACTGGTTCGCCAGTTCTGACCGACGGTGAACAGACCAAGCCGAGTTTCGCGACTTATCCTCTCACGGGATTCAGCGATCTTGCGCCTGACGGAGTCGTAATCCCGTTTGCAGATGGTCATCAACGCCAGTTGCCTCGGCTGACAGCCGGACCCTTCCGCTACGGCATCCACGCCGACAGCTATCTCAAGGCCGCACGCGCCTACACGCAACGCCCAGTCAAGCAGGCCGTAATTTCCGCCTCTGCTCTGAGCCTGCTCTATCCCGCACAGGCGATACCGGACTACTCGCGGGAATCCTTCCTGGCGGATTTAATCAACGAAGCCGAAGCCGATATCCGCGGAGCCCTCGATGCAGGCGCGGCCAACGTTCAGATCGACTTCACCGAAGGACGGCTTTCCCTCAAGCTCGATCCATCAGGCAGCCTCCTGCGCAGTTTCGTCGAACTGAACAATCAGGTTTTAGATCGCTTCTCTTCGCAGGAACGCCACAAGATTGGCGTCCATGTCTGTCCGGGCGGCGATCACGATTCGACGCACAGCGCAGACGTCGATTACGCCGCTTTCCTGCCCGACCTTTTCAAGATGAATGTTGGCCGATTCTATCTCCAGATGGCCAGCGAGCCGGACACGAAGCGCATCCTGCGGATCGTAAGCGAGCTCGCCAGCCCTCAACACCTTGTTTTCATTGGCGTCATCGACCCGATCAATCCGGTCGTCGAGACTGCCACCCAGGTGCGTGATCGAGTCCTCCAGGCGGCATTCTTCGTGCCCGTCGAACAACTCGGAACTACTGACGACTGTGGCTTCGCACCCTTTGCCGATGACACTTCCACCGCTAGAGATACCGTGTTCCAGAAGATTCGGGCCCGGGTCGAGGGGACAGAACTCGCTGCCAGAGAACTCGGCTGCTAAAGCAAAAGCTTGCCCTTACAAAGGTGTTTCAGGAGTTTTTGCGACCTTTCGTCTCCGCTTCACCGGAGGTCCCGACTTCGGCGCCCGCTGCTTGCCATTGCCGTTTTGCTTCCCAGGTGTCTCGCTCACCGCGCGCATCCAGTAGTCGCCCTGCGCATCCACTTCGATGCCATGCACCTCACGCTCGAATCCCGGAAATCGCTTGCCGAACTCTTCCATTGCCAGGATCAACCGGATCACGGCGCTGTCCCTGGCGCCCAGCCGTTCGCCTGGCATGCTCACCGGAATACCCGGCGGATAGGGAACCAGCATAACGCCCGTGATGCGTCCTGCCATCTCGGTGAACTTCACCTTCTCCGTGCCATTTCGTAACAGTTTCTGATACGTTTGCGCAGGCGTCAGCACCTGTTCTGTTTCCAGCTCGCACGCCTCGCCCACCAATCCTGTCAGGTTCAGCTCGATAACCGCCGCGTGCATCTCGTCGCTCAACTCCTTGAGCGTTACATTGCGATACCGGTTGGGATACTTCGCCACCAGGTCTGGCAGCGCCTCTTCAAGAGAAGCTTCCGTGTCATACAGCCGTTTGAACTCGAAGAGATTTTCGAGCAGGCTTCCCCACTTGCCCTTACTGGTTCCGACCGAGAAGAGCACCAGCACTGTGTAATCGCCTGTGCGCGCAATCTCCACTCTGCGCCCATCCAGAAACTCCGTAAGAATCGCTGCCGGAATCCCCCAGTCACTTATTACTCCCTGCGCGTTGACGCCCGGCATGAGGATCGTGACCTTCGTCGGATCGAGCATGCAATACCCGTCCGCGATGTCTGCATCCTGAAATCCATGCCAGTCCTCGCCCGG
>DATAQX010000236.1:0-3275 GCA_036264455.1 Silvibacterium sp.
GATATCATCCCGTCCAGGTCAGCCAGGGCAATCCCAAACAAAAAGGCGGGAACATGAGGAGGTGGCGAGAACTTAAGCGCTCGCATCCAGAAGCCGTCGGTATAGCGCCCCGGGTGCAGATCCCCATCCGGGTGGAACCACATGTACAGCCCCGGCAGGACCATCCCCAGCAGCCACAACCCCAGCAGCACGCCAAGCAGCGGCCAGAGCGTCTTCGGACGCTTCCAAAGGATCACCAGGGGGAAGATCAGATAGAAGAAGGCCTCCGTACACATCGTCCAGGCCGGCGTATTCCAGAAGGTCGAGAGGAAGGGATTCCAGGCCTGCAGCAGGAGCGGGGTGAGCACCACGCCCAGCGCAAACTGTCCGTGGCTGCGCGCGTGCCACTCGTCCATCAGCATGCCTAACGATAGAACCAGTGCCAATAGATACACCGGATACAACCGCGACAGCCGCGCGACCCAGAAATCTCGCGTCTTCAGCTGTCCGGCAGCCGCACGATCTGCGTAGTTGTAAGCCAGAATGTAGCCGGACATCAGCAGGAAGAAGCTGACCGATGTGTAACCGTTGTCCACGATCGGAGCAAACGGTCCAAACCACTTCGGATTGGAGAAATGAAAGAAAACGATGTTCAGGGCTGCAAAACAGCGTAATCCGGTCAGAGCCGGCAGGGTTTCTTTTTTCGTGCGAGGCACCACCGCCGAAGGCATGGCTACCAGCCGCCCCTTCAGCGAAGACTCGTGCCCATCCCTGGATGCGGGCAGGCGATGCCCCGGCAGCGCTGGCAGCGGGGGAGATGTTACGGATTGAGCTGGCGCACTCAGGCAATCACCTTCAACACTTCTTCATCAGGCCCAACGACTCACGCTGTGACCAGCGAACCGACCTTTTCACCTGAAACCACCCGGCGAATGTTTCCCGGCTCGTTCATATTGAAGATGATCATAGGCAGGTTGTTGTCTTTGCAGAGGCTCACCGCAGTCGTGTCCATTACCTTTAACCCCAACCGCAGAATCTCCATGTACGTAATCTGCTCAAATTTCACCGCATCTTTTGTGATGACAGGATCGGCATCGTAGATGCCCTCCACCTTGGTCGCCTTAAGCAGCACATCTGCCTTGATTTCCATGGCGCGCAGCGAGGCCGCGGTGTCGGTCGAGAAGTAAGGATTGCCGGTACCGGCGGCAAAAATCACCACCCGGCGCTTTTCGAGATGGCGGATGGCCCGGCGTCGGATGTACGGCTCAGCGACCTGGTTCATCTCGATTGCCGTCATCACACGGCAGTGCAAACCTTGCTTCTCGATCGCATCCTGTAGCGCCAGGGCGTTGATCACAGTCGCCAGCATGCCCATGTTATCGGCGGAAACGCGGTCCATCGCCTTGGCCTGCTCAGCGACGCCGCGAAAGAAATTTCCACCGCCAACGACGATGGCAACTTCCACGCCCAGTTCATGAACTTCAACAATTTCGGCGGCAATTTCGTGTACCCGGTCAACATCGACGCCAAAGCCCTTGCCGGCGGCCAGCGCTTCCCCTGAGAGCTTCAAAACAACGCGTTTATACATTCCTTTCGAGTATCGCATGCAAGCTGCCCTTCGCGAATAGTCTCTGGTGAGGCTGATTTGGACGCCCGGGCGCATTGCGATCGAGGGAACCCTCCCCCTCCCCCTTGGTTCTTCAGGTTTTGTAACTGATTCATTCCATTGAGTGTTGATTGGAACAGGTGCGATAATTCATTGATTTTAATGGGCTATTTTGTAATTCATTCATTTAAAGTCGGTTAGCTGGTACTCATTGATTTTATGAGGCTTGATAGTTCGTCATTGATTTCAAAGCAGTTAGATCTGGATGAGGCGCTGGGCCGCTCATTGATTTGACGACATTTCACTGCCGGAGGTCGCTTTAGATTCGACTCTGATCTCGTTTTTGTCTCTTCTTTCATTGTAGCTAGCTTGGGAGAATCTTCGGCCAAGTATCCCCTGAACTTGTGGCTTTGGAATGAGCGAGATACGGAGGAAATTGAGTTTGGGGGATTGACAGATCCTGGCACCCATCGAGGACAGTGGGTCACTTTGAACACGGAATCGGGAACAGCCAACACATGTCAGAATATGTATGGTCCGCCGCGCAGCCAAGAGATTGACTGGAATGGCAAGTCAATGCGGAGACCGTCGGTCCGCCCCACAGAGATTACGAAGCGCCGCGGCTACCAGCCACGGCGCTTCTGCTTTTCCGGCACTCCCGAATCCAGTTTCAGAACTAAGACCAGTGCGTGGGAAGCCCCAAGCTCACTGACAGTTCGAACTAGTGCTTGTCGCCGTGACCATGATCATCGTCGTCGCAGCCTTGGCCGTCCGTAAATCCGGTGAGAGCGTTGTTCGCAGAGGTCAATTTCCTGCTATAGCAGTAACCATTGGAATTATGCCTGGCATACGATGCCTGCGAGCTGGACCCTGTATGTCCCGCGAAGTTAAGCGAGCTGTCGTAGTTCAGAGTATCTTGCGTATCCACTTCTTCCGACGTTTTCTCGGAGAAATACTCAAGGCCTTCAAAGGTCTTCTTGTCCGAGATGAGAAGCTTCTGGTCAGCGGCAACAGGAATCGTGAGGCTGCCATTAACATTCTCAACCTGGTTGTAATTGAAGACAAATGGATAGGAGAAGGTCCTTACATCTTCGGAGACAAATGGACCTTCGCGTGTCGTAGTCTTGGCGTTTACGGTTGTGGACTGCGTCAAGTCCTGTATGTCGGTTAGACCGCCGACATTGAAAGTTTGCGTGCTCAGGAAATTCAGCGACTGGTTCACCGTCGTAACTACGCGCCCATGCGATGTATTCACGTAGCCGGAGATAACGAACTGGCGTGCTGAGGCAACAGTCACCGTCCCGGTCGTGTTGCCGTCGGCGCCGGTCGTTAAGTCTTCAGTAACCGTTGGCGTTGGCTGCCCAGCCAGATCGTTGCTCAGAATGCCGCCTGTAACCTTTGCCTTCCACGGATCGGTGTAGAGCAACAGCGTGGAGGTTGCCACGAAATACTGATCGGCGTTAAAAACACTCAGTGCGACGGTATGCTGCTGGCCATCCGAGAGCACCCCGGCAAAAGGTGTCAGATCCACGCGATATGGCTTGAAATCGAGCGTTTGCACGCCCGGAGTCGGCTCCCATAGATACGGATCGCCACCGCCCGTATACACCCACGGATAGACCGGCGCCACACCCGCGGGCTGCCCGTCGATGCTCACCTCGGTCTCTCGGAAGCCGGTGCTTCCGCAGCT
>DATAQX010000301.1:0-2517 GCA_036264455.1 Silvibacterium sp.
ATATCCCCATAGGTCAGGCCGTCGCCGTTCACCTGCGGGAAATGCCACAGAAACCACAGGCGCAGCCATGTCCCGAGCGCCAGGGCAAGCAGCACTAACGCGAGGGTGCGGTAGGAGCGTCGCATTGGTTGGCATCATACAGACCAGGGGCGCGCGGCAGAGAGCCTAGAGAGAAAGCCCAGATGGTTGGTCCCATTCCCATGGCGCGGTACTCTGTCTTGGACCCTCTGAATCCAATCCCATGACCCGCCAGATTTTCTACGATCCCGAGCGTAAGCGATGGAAGCGGCTGCGTCGCGTCCTGGATCTGACCGCGGTTGCGTCCACGCTGCTGCTGGTGGCGTTCTTCCTGGGCGTCATTCACAGGGAGCAGTTACCCGACCTGCTGCTGCCGCAGCAGAAACGAAACTATAAGGCGGTGAAGGGCCGGCAGACCGCGGAGTCGCGCCGCGCCGCGCTACGTGCCGCACGCCGGCGCACGAGCCGTAGGGCCTCCGAGGTTCCGCTGAACACCGGTGAAGGTCTGCGCGCCGCCTTCTACACCGACAATGCACCCAGCCTGTCTTCGCTGAAACAGCACATCCATCAGATAGACATGCTCTTTCCGGTATGGCTGCACGTGAACGATGCGTCCGGCACGCTGCTCGGTGCCATGCCGCTTGCGCCGGCACACACCTATCGCATCGTCGATCCCAATGGGACCGTCCACGGTGTCGATCCGAACAACGATGTGCATCAGGCAATTGCCAATGCGCACGAAGATACGGAAATCTTTCCGCTCATCAACAACTACAACATCATGACCAATGATTGGGACCCGGTGATCGGTCCCATGCTGAACGATTCCAGCGCGCGGCATAGCTTGCGTCTGCAACTGGACAAATTTCTCGAGGCAAACCCCGATTATCACGGCATATCGCTGGACTTTGAGGAGATTCCGGACAATGCCGAGGCCGGGTATCAAGCGCTCATGGCTGAGCTCTATGCGGATTTCTCCGCCAAGAACCTCCGCCTCTACATCAACGTGCCTGTAAGTACGGATAAGAAGATGCTTGCATTTGAGGCGGCGCACACCGATGGCATCGTGTTGATGAACTACGATCAGCACGAGAACACATCGCTGCCGGGACCTATCGCTGCCGAGGATTGGTTTGAAAACAACCTCCAGCAAGTGTTGAAGATCGTGCCCAAGCAGCGCCTGATCTGTGCGCTGGGGAATTACGGCTACGACTGGACCATGCCGCTGCCGGATGCCAAGGGACATACCTCGCAGAAAGTGATCGACGTCAGCTCCGTCAGCGTGCAGGAGGCCTGGCAGGAGGCCAGCGATTCGGAGTCGAGTGTGTCGTTCGCCGGTGACGAATTGAACCCGCATTTCGCCTACGACGATGAGGACGAGCACGTTCGCCACCAGGTCTGGATGCTGGATGCCGTCACCGCCATGAATGAAATGCGCGCCGCACGCGCGATGGGCATACAGACCTTCGCACTCTGGCAATTGGGCACGGAAGACTCCTCGCTCTGGAACATCTGGGACAAGCCAAGCACGCCGAATATCCAGACGACTCTGGAAAAGATTCAGCCCGGCAATGACGTCAATGAGGAGGGCGAAGGCGACATCCTGCGCATCACCGGCCTGCCGCATTCCGGCTCACGGACCGTCGATATGGACGCGGAAAACCAGACCGCGACCGACGAGCACATGCTGACATACCCGCAGCCGTACACCATCGAATATTACGGCTACCATCCGAACCAGGTCGCGCTCAGCTTCGATGACGGTCCCGACCCCCAATGGACGCCCAAAATTCTCGACATTCTGAAGGCCAAACACGTCAAGGGCGCATTCATGGTGATCGGTGAGCTGGCGCAGGATAACGTGGGCCTTCTGCGTCGATACATACGAGAAGGCCACGAAATCGGCAACCACACCTACACGCATCCCGACATCAGCGCGATTTCTACACGGCAGGTACAGCTTGAGCTGAACCTGACCGAGCGACTCTTCGCCAGCAAGCTCGGCATCAAGCCGCTGTACTTCCGGCCGCCCTATTCCATCGACCAGGAGCCCGATACCAACGATCAGGCCGCCCCCGCCTATCGCATCCAGCAGATGGGCTACACCATCATCGGCAACAAGATCGACACCGATGACTGGAACGAGCATCCGCGCAAGAGTCCGCAGGAGATTGCGTGGAGCGTGATGGAACAGTTGCGCGCGATGAAGAAGAAGCCGCAGTTCCGCGGCTCCATCATCCTGCTGCACGATGGCGGCGGCGACCGCGCGGCGACAGTCGCCGCCTTGCCCCTGCTCATCGACACGCTACGCGCGCACGGGTATCAGCTCGTGCCTGTCTCCGAGCTAATGGGCAAGACCACCGCAGAGGTCATGCCGCCGCTCACCCCCAACCAGCGCTGGCAGGCGCGGATCGATTCCGTTGCCTTCACTCTGTTTGCTTTTGTCGGCCGCTTTATCGTCATGGTCTTTTTCATCGGCGACGTGCTGATGAGCGCGCG
>DATAQX010000310.1:0-3522 GCA_036264455.1 Silvibacterium sp.
TGCCTTTGAGCGAAGTTCGGCTCTTTTCTCCGGCGGAATCATCTCCAGGCAGGACTTCGACAACGCTCAATTCAACTACCAGAACCTCCAGGCCAAAGTGAACTCGCTAAAGCAGGCTTACCTGTTGGTCGAAGAGGGCCCAAGGCAGGAAGAGATCGACGCTATGAAGGGCCAGGTGGAACAGGCCAGGGGGCTCCTCGCGTACGACGAGGATCAGGAGAACAACACCATTATCGGGTCGCCTATTGACGGGCGTGTTCTGGAGCGTGCCGTAGAGCAGGGAGAGTATGTCACGAATGGATTCGTCGGCGACAAAGGAGCGAAGGGATATGTCGTGACTCTCGCCGACCTCAACGATCTTCAGGTCGAGTTGGATGTCGCAGAAAACGACTTTTCGAAGATCCATATGGGTAGCAAAACGGTCGTCACGACGGATGCCTTTCCAGACCGGAAATATGACGGCCAATTGGTGGAGATTTCGCCAATTGCCAACCGACAAAAGGCGACGGTTCAGGTGAAGGTGCAGATACTCCATCCAGACGATCATTTGCGTCCCGATATGAATGCGAGTGTTGCATTCGTCGATCCAGAGGCGCCGCGCCAGCAGCGCTCGTCCATCGCCCCAGTCACGATTCCGGCATCTTCAGTCCGAGACCAGAGCGTCTTTGTTCTCTCTGGAGGCAAGGCGATACGCCGGCACGTGCAAGTCTCCGGCTCGACGCCTCAGGGAATCCGGATCGCTCAAGGCCTGTCGGGCGGCGAAGATCTGATTCTCAACCCGCCCGCAAATCTCAGGGACGGAGACAAAGTTCGAATTAAAGGAGATCTCCGATGACAGAAACGATCATTGACACTCGCGGACTCACAAAAGAGTTCATCAAAAATAACTTTCACGTTACCGCACTCAGAGACGTCGATATCTCCATCGAGAAAGGTGCCTTCGTGGCATTGATGGGACCGTCGGGTTCGGGCAAGTCCACGCTGCTGCACGTGATCGCTGCTTTGGATAGACCCACGTCCGGACAAGTTCGCGTTCTTGGAATAAATCCTCATGAGCTAGGCGAACGGAGCGTGGCTCGTTGGCGAAACGCGCACGTGGGTTTCGTCTTTCAGTCCTTCAATCTCATTCCCGTGTTGACTGCTCTAGAGAACGTCGAACTCCCATTGCGGCTCACGTCGCTGTCACCCGCCGAACGACGAAAGCACGCCGAAAGTGCGCTTCGCATTGTCCTGCTGGAGGACCGCATGAATCATCTTCCCAGCGAACTCTCGGGCGGCCAGCAGCAGAGGGTTGCGGTAGCCAGGGCCTTCGTGACCGACCCGGATCTGATCCTGGCCGACGAGCCCACCGGAAATCTGGATGCAACATCCGCTGACGAAATCCTCACATTGCTTAAGCAATTAAGCAGGAAGTTCGGCAAAACCGTCGTGATGGTGACCCATGACCCGCACGCCGCGTCATACGCCGATGCTGAGTATCACCTGGAAAAGGGACGCATGCTTGCCGGCAATCCTGTCGCTCCTTCCATCTCGGTGCCCATTCAACCAGGACAGGTGGCTCTATGAAGCTAACCTCTATTGCCACGCTCCACATTGCAGCACTTGTGGCCCTGATCCCCGCGCCTGCCCAGACCGTGGTCCCCGTCAGTCCCAATTTTCCACCGCCGGCAGGCCTAACGTTTGAGGGACGATGGGAATGCAAGAGCGGAGATCTAACCGCCCGCTTACAGGTAACACCGTATCCATCCCGGCATAGCAAATCGATGACATCGGTCCCAAACGGATGGGCCATGCTCACCGAAACTCAACAAGGTATGGTCGCCCACTACCTCGTTGGATACGATCGCGATGCCAAAGAATTTCTCTTGCTTGACGCGGACGACCCGGCGCACGAGGAATTTCGGACCGAAGGGTGGAGTGGATCCACAATGACTTTGACTTATGTGGCCCGGCCGGATAGGCAAATGCCGGCAAACCGGTTCGTTTACCATGCAGACAATTCGGCGCAGTTCACCGTCTCATGGGAGGAATACGAGAACGGGGACTGGAAACCACACGACACCTACGTTTGTACGCGCAGTTCCCGCAAGGATGTTCGAGAGAGTTTCCGATCGCATTGTCACCATCGCTAGCCGATCCGGTCTGCGAGATCTGCATCGCTGAGGCAAATCATCGGCGGGTTGCAGGAACGCTGACAACCTTACTGAGATCAGGATGCATTGAGGACACGGATCGGCTGCCGCCGAACTGGAAGATTGAGGCTTGCGGTTCTATCTCGTGCGGGTCTGACGGCGAGAAGCTAGCAGGAAAGACTTGCAATTTGCCCAAATTCCACATAATGCACTGATCCGACCTGTTATCAAAAGAAGATCGACGCGCATGTGGCGCAAACCATCGCGACCAAACCAAAGCTGGTACAAATCAGCACCGCTTACGGCCATCAGCCCGAAGGAAGCGCAACGCTGCCACGCAACAAATACACCGAGATTCGAGCGGAGAAACCGAAGTCAAAAGAAGCGGCATCGCGACCCGAGTACAAAGCTTGCAAATACACCGCCGATGCCATCGTTACCGAGGGCAGTGAAAAGGGTGAAATCCGCAAGGTCTGCACCCATGCGGATTGTCCTGTGCACCATCCACAAAAGCAATGCCAAGCTGTCGATGTGAAGTGGAAAGCCGAGCAGGAGAAACGACGCCGTGAAGCGGCGCTCGCTCAGGTCACTGGCATTCGGACACTGGCGGCCATCGTGGCGGCGGTTCCGGTTCGACTGATGAAGCGCGATCTGCTCTTCATCGTGGAACATCTGGCTGCTTCGCTGGACGAACAACGCTTGGAGATGGTGGCTCGACTGCGCGGCATCAAAAAAACGAAGGATAGCGAATCCGTTGCGAAGTTGATGCGTGGGTTCATTCGCAAAGCCGATGAGGGCGGTCTCGGACGATTGCTGGTGGAGATCGTCATACTACAATCAGCGCGGATTCAGACCGATACGAGTACGGTACTGAAAGAAGCTGCCGAACACTACAAAGTGGACACCAACGCGATTGCCTCGAAGGTGAAGCAGGAGTTTGCCGCGAAAGAGAAAGCAAGGAACGGAAAGGACTCCACGTCCAGGGAAAAGACGAAGGCTGCAGCGAAGTCCGCTGCAGCTTAACGCTGGATGAAACTCGCGCGGAGCCTGCATCACAGGCTCCGCTTTCCTTTGTCGGGGTTGACTTGATATTTCATTGCGTAAGCTGTTCGCTGAAGCTCGACAGGACTGAGAAGATTCTGGGCAGTTGTTCGGGTTGCAGGGGCCATCGGGAGAGCCGAATTCGCTCGGCTAGCTTCTCTACAGAATTCGCCCCAGCTAGAATGTTGCGAACCTTTGTCAGCGTCTGAATGCTGCAGAGCTGGCGAGCGTCGGACCCCAGAAGTGCCGCTCCTGCAAGATCTGGATCGTAGCCTGCCTGTTCAATAAATCGGATTTCCTCGCCGTATAGCCGGTCGAGGTTTCCTGCGTCCGCATATGTGGAGATGAT